>JAIRRD010000198.1 GCA_031256155.1 Holophagales bacterium | reverse complement strand
AATCGATGGATATACAGCACTTCCAAGCAATTGCTGGATCGCGTTATTTGGGCGTACGGATTCCAAAAGGGGTTGAAGTTCACACTTTTCCGTCCATTTAATTGGATGGGGCCAAAACTAGACAGTCTGAATACGGCGAAAGAAGGGAGCAGCCGTCTGGTGACGCAATTCAGTTGGGACTTATTCAATGGTGAGCCGCTGCATCTTGTTGACGGGGGTCATGCCCACAGATGTTTCTGCGATGTGAGCGATGCTATGGACGGATTGATGGCCATTCTGAACAATGACGGCGGGAGAGCCGATGGAAAGATATTCAACATCGGCAATCCAGACAACGACAAGAGTGTGCGCGAGATAGCCGAGTTGATGATTGAGATTTGGAAGTGCCATCCGTTCCGCATGGAACGCGGGCTTCCAGAAGGTTCAACAATAGAAACAGGCAGTGGCGCGTTTTACGGCAAGGGATACCAGGACGTCATGCGCAGAACGCCCAGCATCAAACGTATGCAGGAAACATTTGGCTTCCGCCCAAAGGTCGGTATTAAGAAATCTCTTGAGAAGGCAATAAACTTTTTTGTTGAAGAACATAAGTCATTGGAAAAAATTGTGGAAACCGAAATCTGATAAATTGCGTTTGGATTAAGAATATGACAATAAAAGAGCGCTGGCAGTTTTTTTTGACTTGGTTTGCCTTGGGAGTGCTTCCTCTGTTATTGCGGCCCCTTTGGCAGCCCGATGAGGGCAGATATGCCGAAATTCCGAGGGAAATGCTTGCGTCCGGGGATTGGCTGACACCCCATCTGAACGGAGTTCTCTATTTTGAAAAACCTCCGTTTCAATACTGGCTTTCAGCGATTTCTATGAAGTTGTTTGGCGAATCGGCCTCTGCCGCCCGCTTGCCATTGGCTCTGTCCGCATTTTTGACAATGTACGCCGTGTGGCACCTTGCCAAACGCTTGGGCAGTGACCGGCCCGTTTGGGCTTCTTTTGTTGCAGTGTCTTGTCTGCTGCTCTACGCATGCGGTCAGATTCTCACATTAGACGCCCTTTTCAGTTCGCTGTGCGTTTTTTCAGTGACCGCCCTCATAGAAGCCGTTGGCCTACGTTATAGCGGCACGTCAAATTCCAAAGCGGTTATAAGATGGACGCTCGCCGCTTTTGTCAGTGCAGGATGCGCCCTTTTGACAAAAGGGCCTGTTGTCATAGTCCTTTTAGGCGGCGCAGTGCTGTTAAGCCTGTATTTTGTGCGGAGCGACGCTAAATTGCGATCCTCGCTGCTGACAACCATCTTTTCGCCATACGGATGGCTGGTGTTTGCCGTTATCACTGTTCCGTGGTTTGTAATGGTCAACAGCGCAAACCCGGGGCACGCCCATTTCTTTTTCTATACAGAACATTTTGAGCGCTTTACCACACATAAACATGCCAGGCAGGGCAGCAATAACCCCATACTGGACAAGCTGTATTTTGTTCCGATAATACTTTTGGGCGTTCTTCCGTGGTTAAACGCCTGCTTTATCGGCGCGAAACGGGCCATTCTCTTTCTTCGCGGCTCAAAAGGACCTTCCACACCCCAAGCCTCGCTGAGCAGATGGACGATCGCGCTGTTACTGGCGGCATTCCTCTGGCCTGTTTTGTTCTTTTCGGCATCAGGTTCAAAACTCATCCCCTACGTTATGCCCTCCATAGTTCCGCTGATAGCAATAGTGGTCGCCTTTGAACGCGATAACGATGGATTCCTGCCATTCAAGCGCGCGGGAATTGAAATGCTGTCGCTGGGTTTCGTATTCCTGGCGGTGGCCCTCACAGCGCTGCTTTCTATGAAAACAGGCTCAAGCCCCGCTAAATGGGTGACGGATATTCAAAGTTCCAACGGAGGTTTGTGGATTTTAATATTAGGTTTGGGATTCACTTTGATTGGCATCTGGGGCATCAGGGGAACGGGTCTTACAGCCCCAAGGTGGATGGTTTGGCATGGGGCCTTGTTAATCATTTTGACCATTACAGCCCAGCAGGTGAATGGAGCACGCGGTTCCATAGATCGGCTGATAGCTAAAGTCCCCGGCGATCTGAAAGGAAAAATACAGTGGATTAGTCATGGGAGTTACTTTCAGTCTCTGCCTTTTTTGGTGAAAAATCGCGTAGTTGTAGTGGGCGGGACAGGGGAACTCCAATATGGAAAAGAAAGAATTACCGAGCCAGAGCGATGGTTTATTGAAGACCGTCAGGCATTGACAGAAGTCGGACGGCGTTTGCAAGCTGAACGACCTGATATGCCGGTGTGGGCGCTTTCTGAGATAAAGGCTTGGAACAATTTACCGTCGGAGATGAAAAGGCCCTGGGATGTAATTGACGCGTCACCCAAGGCCGTCCTTTTACGCTTAAGAACAGTTGAATAATGGAATTGCTGTAGAGCAATTTAACTTTGAAAGTTAAATTGCTCTAAGGTGGGCCTATAAGCCGGATTCTGTAAAAGAGCGCCATTCCTCTGGGATGACAGTCGCCTGCCACCTCTAGCAACCTACCCATCGGCTTGATTGGGCCAATCTTTCACCAGTTAAGGTACGCCGACCTATTTGGTTTTGCTCCCCAGGGGGTTTACCATGCCTGTATCGTTACCGATCCAGCGGTGGGCTCTTACCCCACCATTTCACCCTTACCTATGCCGCGAGCGACAATAGGCGGTTTGTTTTCTGTTGCACTTTCCGTCGGATCACTCCGCCCAGCCGTTAACTGGCCTGGTGCCCACCCTTTTAAGCCTAGGCCAAAAAGTTTTTTGGAGTCCGGACTTTCCTCTGCATCAATTTTCACAATACAGCGGCGCTCCAGCCCACACTTGATATTATAGTCGTTTTACTTGTGGATCACAATAATGCTCCACAAGTAAAACGCGCGGATGCTCCAGACTGCGCCGTAAAGGAGCGAGCCGCCAATAGGCGGGGAGCGTAATGAGAGGCTTAGGCGGCACTTACCCATCTGTACCACTCATCAGGTGCGTTCACTATAGCATGATTAATCCACAGGCAGGGCTTGAGTGTGCCGCTTGCAAGAAATCACTATAATACCAAGCTACGTTCTTTATGAACGCAGCTTGGTATTACAACTAAAAACTCAGACCCAGCCTCGGCGTCTGCATGAATCAGCAACGCGTTTGATGGAAATCATATAGGCGGCATCGCGCATGTAGACTTTGCGTTCACGGGCCATAGCGGAAACGGCCTTGAAGGCGTTTGTCATTTTTTGATCCAGCTTGGTCAGCACTTCTTCTTTTTCCCAGTAGTAGTTGGCGTTGTTCTGAACTTGCTCAAAGTAAGAGCAGGTCACGCCGCCTGCATTGCAGAGGAAATCGGGAATCATGAAGATGCCCTTGCGCTGAATAACCACGTCGGCTTCAGGCGTGGTTGGGCCGTTTGCGCCTTCGGCAATGACTTTAACGGTGTCTTTGATTTTTTCGACATTAGCGGCGTTAATCATGTTTTCCTGAGCTGCGGGAACCAAAATCGTAACCGGCTGTTCTATCCAGGCATCGCCATCCAACTGTTTCCAGCCGTATTCTTTGGCTTTGGCGGGGTCAACGGCTCCAAATTTATCAACGGAGGCTATTAACTGAGAGAATTTGATACCGGCATCGCTCGCGTATGTGTAGGCTTTCTTGTCTTTGTTGTCCCAGCATGAAACAGCGCAAATCTTAGCGCCATATTGTTCCAGGAGATCCAAGGTGTATTGAGCGACATTTCCAGAACCCTGGATAGAAACCGTAGCGCCTTTGATGTCAATGCCAAGTTCTTTCAATGCTTCACGTGTTGTATAAACAACGCCGTATCCTGTAGCTTCAGTACGGCCAAGCGAACCGCCCATGCCAACCGGCTTGCCTGTGATGACGCCGGGGAACTGACCACCCATGATATGTTCGTACTCATCCATCATCCACAGCATGTGCTGGTTGTTTGTCATTACGTCGGGTGCCGGAACGTCCTGTACCGGGCCGATGTT
>JAIRRD010000081.1 GCA_031256155.1 Holophagales bacterium | reverse complement strand
GTTTAACTTTTCGTAGTTAAACCGCTATGCTGGGATTCGCTTGCGAATCACAGCCGCTCATAGTCCATAGGCGAGCTTGGCTCGCCGTAAATGGACTATGAAAGCGAAAATTGCTATATCATATGGAGGGTGGCGTGGACGTGCCGCTTAAAAAAAGCGCAATGACCGAAGAAGAGGTTAAGCTGCGGTATATCACACCTGCCATTGAGTGCAAATGGAACAGTCACACTCAAATGCGTATGGAGCAAGTCTTCACAGACGGGCGCGTCATCGTCCGCAGGAACACCGTTGAGCGCGGCAAAAAGAAAAAAGCGGACTATGTCCTCTACCACAAATCCAATCTGCCCTTAGCTATCGTAGAAGCTAAAAACAACGAACACTCCGTAGGAGCAGGTATGCAGCAGGGCATCGAATACGCCGAAATCCTTGATATTCCATTTGTGTACAGTTCCAATGGCAGTGCTTTTCTTGAACATGATATGAAAAACGGAACGGAGCGCGAAATCGCTCTTGAGGACTTTCCAACCCCGGATGAATTATGGGCGCGGTACATAGGTGAACATCAAATCACGCCGGAGCAGGAGAAACTCATTACTGAGCCGTACCACTTCCAGAGAGGCGATAAAACGCCGCGCTATTATCAGCGTGTAGCAATCAACCGCACCATTGAAGCCGTAGCTCGCGGTCAAAATCGCATCCTGCTCATAATGGCCACAGGAACAGGCAAAACCTACACAGCATTTCAGATTATTCACAGGCTTAGAAAATCCGGCGCAAAGAAGAAAATCCTGTTCCTTGCCGACCGCAACATACTTATTGACCAAACAATGCAGCAGGACTTCAAACCATTTAAAAAGATAATGACCAAAATCAGCGGCAAGAAACTCGACAGTTCATATGAGCTTTACCTATCGCTGTATCAGCAGCTTGCAGGGGAAGAAAGCACGGAACCATTCCGCGATTTCAAGCCGGATTTCTTTGACCTCATTGTGGTGGATGAGTGCCATAGAGGAAGCGCACGTGAAGATTCACAATGGCGCAGAATATTGGAATATTTCAGCGGAGCAACGCAAATAGGAATGACAGCCACACCAAAAGAAACAAAATATGTTTCCAACATTGATTATTTCGGCAAGCCCGTCTATACATACAGCTTAAAGCAGGGTATAGACGACGGATTTCTCGCGCCGTACAAAGTCTTTCGCATCGGGCTTGACAGAGACCTTGAGGGTTGGCGGCCGCCAGCCGGAAAATTAGACATCTATGGCAACGAAATTGAGGATAGAGAATATAACATCAAAGATTTCGACCGCAACCTCATAATTGACGACCGCACAAAGACAGTTGCAAAGCGGATAAGCGATTTTCTGCGCGGAACAAACAGATTTGATAAAACCATCGTATTCTGCGTGACCACAGCACACGCAGAGCGTATGCGCCAGGCACTTATAAATGAAAACTCAGATTTAGTGGCTGAAAATGCAAAATATGTTATGCGGATTACAGGCGATGACGACGCAGGCAAAGCACAGCTTGACTATTTCATAGACGAAGAAAGCAGATATCCCGTCATAGTCACAACATCAAAGCTGATGACAACCGGCGTTGACTGCAAAACCTGCAAGCTGATAGTGCTTGATAACAACATAAGCTCCATGACGGAGTTTAAGCAGATTATAGGTCGCGGCACGCGCCTGAAGCCGGAATATGGCAAAGAATACTTTACGATTATGGATTTTCGTGATGCCTGCCGACTATTTGCCGACCCCGAATTTGACGGCGACCCCATCCCGCCCGATGAACCCCAGCCGGAACCCAAGCCACAATCGCTGAAACAGCCATGTGACACCGGAGAACCACCGGAAATGCAGTACAAATATCGCGTGGACGATGTATCGGTTATGATTTTGAACGAGCGTGTGCAATATTACGAAGAGGACGGCAAACTCATTACCGAGAGCCTCACCGGCCGCACCAAAAAGAACATACTCGGCGAATACGCAACACTTGACGATTTCCTGCGCGCATGGAACACAAGCGAGCGCAAACAGGCCATAATTGACGAATTAAAAGAATGCGGCGTTCAGATCGACACACTGCGCGAAGCGGCTGGCAACCGCGATACAGATGACTTTGACCTTATCTGTCACATAGCTTTCGACAAAAAACCTCTGACAAAAGCAGAACGAGCCGCCAATGTCCGCAAACGCGACTACCTGAGCCGATACGAAGGCATCGCCCGCGAAGTACTGTCAGCCCTGCTTGACAAATACGCCATTAATGGCATAGCAGATTTGGAAAAAATGGACACACTTACGATTGACCCCTTCCGCAATATTGCCAATCTTGCAGATATACTCAACGCTTTCGGCGGCAGACAGGAATATATAAATGCAGTCAAAGAACTTCAAAACCAAATTTACACAGCGGCATAAGGGAGCCACTTGCAAAACCTCTGGTTTTGCAAGTCCACGGAGTGGCAGGCTGCGCCCGACGAGAGCAGTGTCTGGCGTAACTTGCCTACAGTCAACAAATTACGAAATTCAGCCAGAGACTGCGGATGTCGGGAGCAGACGGAACGCAGGGTTTTGTAATTACCTCAAGGGATACAGACGATGAGTTTAAACAATTTCGTCAAGCGGCTCCAGGACGTAATGCGGAACGATGCCGGCATCAACGGCGATGCCCAGCGCATTGAGCAGATGGTCTGGATACTGTTTTTGAAAGTCTACAACGCCAAAGAAGAAGACTGGAAGCTCCTTGACGATAACTACACATCGGCTATTCCCCAAAAATATCGCTGGAGCAACTGGGCCTCTGACCATAAAGACGGCAGAGCACTCACGGGCGAAGCTCTCCTGAACTTCGTCAACAACGAGTTGTTTCCCGCACTAAAAAATCTTGAAATAGACGAAACAACCCCGATGAGCAAAACAATCGTCAAATCGGCATTTGAAGACAACAACAACTACATGAAAGACGGCATCCTGCTCCGGCAGGTCATCAATATCATTGACGAGCTTGACTTTGGCCAGTATGACGATCGCCACGCCTTTGGCGAGATTTATGAAACCATACTGCGGAGTCTGCAAAGCGCGGGCAACGCAGGCGAATTCTATACACCCCGCGCCGTCACCGACTTTATGACACAAATGATTGCGCCCGAAATCGGCGAGAAAATAGCTGATTTTTCCTGCGGCACAGGCGGCTTCCTCACCTCCGCCCTTAAAGTGCTTGACGCGCAGGTCAAAAGCGTCAAAGACAAAGAAACTTATAACAACTCCGTCTATGGCGTAGAAAAAAAAGCACTGCCCCATCTGCTCTGTGTTACAAACATGCTTCTGCATGACATAGACAACCCCATAATAATTCATGGCAACTCACTGGAGCGCAGCGTCCGCGACTACAGAGAGAATGATCGCTTCGACGTAGTGCTTATGAATCCGCCCTATGGCGGAAGCGAAAAAGAAAGCATAAAAATCAACTTCCCCGCCGATTTGCAGTCAAGTGAAACAGCCGACCTGTTTATGACAGTCATCATGTATCGCCTGAAAAAAAACGGGCGGGCGGCTGTCATCATCCCCGACGGTTTTCTGTTCGGCACAGACAACGCAAAAGCCGCTATCAAAAAGAAACTCCTTGAAGAATTTAACCTTCATACCGTAATTCGTATGCCGCACAGCGTATTTGCGCCGTACACCAGCATTACCACGAACATCCTGTTCTTTGAGCGAACCCCCCCAACAACAGAAACATGGTTTTATCGGCTTGACATGCCCAATGGCTACAAGCATTTCTCCAAGACAAAACCTATGAAGCCAGAGCATTTCGCACCCGCTGTGGAGTGGTGGAACAACAGGAAAGAAATCACAATTGACGGCTTTGACAAGTCCAGAAAATACAAAGCAAAAGAACTCACAGACCGCGGCTGCAACCTCGACCTCTGCGGCTATCCGCACGAGGAAGAAGAAATCCTGCCGCCGCATGAACTGATACAGCAATATCAGGAAAAACGAGCAAGCCTTAACGCCGACATAGACCGCGTACTCACAGAAATCGAAATGATTTTGGGGAACAAGGTATGAAAAAAAACAAAGACGAACTTGCCATCGGCGGCCATACAGGAAATGCAGCCGTTAAAAAAAATGACGATTACCCATTCATGCTGGCCGAAGTCAAAGAGAGGGTGCGGAGTGCTCAGTACAAGGCACTTAGGAAGGTCAACCACGAATTGGTGAGGCTCTATTGGGACATTGGGCGAATGATTGTAGGGCAGCAGGGGATCGCCCATAGGGGAAAAGCGGTTGTTGAAAGGCTGTCAGAAGACCTCCGCCGCGAATTTCCAGGCATTAGTGGTTTTTCAGTGCAAAACCTTTGGTACATGCGCCAGTTTTACAAAGAATACATAGACCTGGAAAAACTCCAACCACTGGTTGGAGAAATTAGCTGGGCGCATAATCTGGTGATAATGACTCGATGCAAAGACCCTCTGGAACGAGAATTTTATATAAAAATGACCAAAAAAACTGGCTGGTCAAAAAATGTATTGATTCATCAGATTGAGAACCAAAGTTATGAAAAAACTATGTCGGGTCAGACAAACTTCGACAAGACCATCAAACCCAGACAGCGCACCCAAGCAAAGCTGGCAGGACTGTGAAATGACGAAAATCAGCACAGGTATGACAGCCCAGCGGTTAAAAAATTCCATACTTCAGATGGCAGTACAAGGCAAACTGGTTGCGCAAGACCCAAATGATGAACCAGCCTCAGTCCTGCTGGAGCGCATAAAAGCCGAAAAAGAAGAATTAATCAAAAAAGGCAAAGCCAAACGCGATAAAAACGAGAGCGTTATATTCAGACGGGGCAATTCTTATTATGAATTACGCAATGGCACAGAGGTCTGCATTGATGACGAATTGCCGTTTGATGTGCCGGATTCGTGGGAGTGGGTACGGCTTGCGACTTTGATAGAACTAATATCCGGTCAAGACTTCCCACCAGACAAGTACAACGAAAAGTCAAATGGCATTCCATACTTCACGGGGGCAAGCAACATAGAAAATGGTGAATTGTTAATTAACCGCTGGACACCCATGCCGCGTTGTATTGCACATCCCAAAGACATTCTTATTGTCTGCAAAGGGGCAGGCGTTGGAAAAATGGCCATAATCCCGGAAAATATAGATA
>JAIRRD010000128.1 GCA_031256155.1 Holophagales bacterium | reverse complement strand
GGGAAATAATTCTGGAAATTTCCAAATGCGTGGAAGCGTTAAAAATAGTTCTATGTTGGATAATAATTACAATAATATAAACGCATTTAACGATATTCCTGACTGGTTTGTTTTGAGTGAACAATTCTATACGGAAGACCAGGATTTAAATATTAAAATAAGGGCATTTGATTCAACATGGAACAGAGAGGCTGGGGCATTTAATATTGCTGACCAGGCTGTTGAATTTGCATCTAAAATAGCTGATCTGGAACCCAGTCTGTACTTGCCTAACCTACATTCATTCTGGTCTCCTAACAATGATAAATACACCGATTATCCCCGTGTGGCATACGACAGACAAAACAGAATATTAGCGCAGCAATCTACGGACAGGACTATTTTTCAGCACAGAGTTTTAGGTGCCGGTAGTCATCAGACAGGTGACGAGTACAACGATTCCGCGCTGATGGAATCATTCGCCCACATGTTGTTTGCCGATTACAGCTATCCGCCTGTGAGGCCAGATGATCCTTATGGACGTATAATCAGGCGCGATAGTGAAGAAATCGCATGGGTTGACAGACATATTGCCTCTGAATCAACAACAGCTTTTGTCAGCGGTTTTTGTGATTTTATTTCAGCGGCGTTCAGAAATGACTCTCTTCTCATAGACATTAATTACAATAGCATTAATCCGTATAATTCGTATAATCTTAACACAGCAACAACATTCCCTAAGCCATATAACGGCGAATTCTATCGTCAAAGCGTTGCTGCGGCGCTATACAGAATATGGAAAAATGCCTTTGGAGGTAATTTAGGCGGTTTGCAGACCATGTGGGATGCTACTTTTAAGCCAGGTATGGCTCTGGACGTTAATAATGCCAGTTATCCATACGGTTATTTACAGTGTCCTGTTGGCAATATTTCTTCATATTTAAGTGGATTGGCAAATGGTTCCCGTTTTGGTGTTACTTCCAATGTGTGGAATTCAGTTCTTAGTGTGTTAAGCACTGAATTCATGTACAACCCCAGCGCAAGTTATTTCAATCAAGAGATATTTTGGAAAAAAATCAACGTGCCTGCTATAGAAACAGAAACAATCAAAACTTATCCTGATGCTGACGGAATATTCTGGAATATTGACCAGTCCAAATCTTACAACTTTACTCAAATTTTCGCTGGAAATCGCAGAATCACTCTTGAATTAACCGGCGGCCAGGACCTGTTTCTGGAACTATTTGATGATGTCGGAATACTGGAAGAACACACACAATACAACGGTGGCCTTACCAATCGTGAAATCAACTGTAACTTAAAGCCGGGAAATTATGTGGTAAGGGTTCGCGCTGGCGATACAACTGAAGACAGATACGCTAGTTTTAGATTGAGAATTCAGTAAATGGAGCCACTTGCAAAACCTCTGGTTTTGCAATTACCTAAACGGTTTCATATCAAAATTGCGTTCCGCTATTTTGATATGAAAGGTTTTGGGGCCGTTCTCAATGAAAGTCTAATGACCAGGTGTGTTCATGAGTTCTTTAATTTTGTGGAACATGACAATAATGTTCTGTTGGTCTTCCGGTATTACATTTGGATTTAACAGCTCATTTTTTCCATAAATAATCCCATTTTGGAAGGCGGTCAGATTGTGTAGTATTCTTTTTGGAAAATCGGCTACAAATTTCTCATCTTTGACAAACACAGCCACAAAATCATTCCAAGGGTGAACTTCTTGAAGACTGAGATAAGATTCCAGCAATGCGGCATTTATTGAATTCCGCCTCGCCCATGAAACAAGCGCATGACCACTATCAGGATAAAAGCGCCAGCAGTCAACGGGATATCTGTGTATAAGACCATTGGAAGGGGCATTGAGGTAAATCAATCCTTTCGGCTTTAAAATCCGCAGCATCTCCAGGTACACGAGCCAGAACATTTCCGAGTGTTCCATGCAGGAACTCGACAACACGATATCCGCTTCCTCACTGTTAAATGGAAGCGAGTAGGGATCGTCCAGAACCACGTCAACACCCTTGCCCTCAACAAAGTCAACACCTATGTATTTGCAGTTGGGCGGTGCCGCACTGCGTATACTGCCATTGACATCCTGTGAGCCGATTTCAATGATTTTTAAATCATCATGACTTTGAAAGGAGTCCAAGTATTCTTCAAAAAAACTTACACAATTGCTCATCGCGGTAGGGTGCATAGCAAGCTCCTAAGCATACTCCAGAACCTACCCATGTCGAAACAGAGTTCGCAACGGAGGTATGGGGCAACAGATTTTTATAGTGAACGCACTTTACAACCGTAGCAACCGGGTATGTAGCCCGCCTCACATTGCGCTCCCTGCCTGTCAGTGGCTCGCTCCATTACGGCACATCCGCGCATTTTTTGTGGAGCATTGTTATGCTCCACAAGTAACGATATTTACGGCGTGGGCATTTGAGCGTTATTTGCACCGGCAGCGGGCAGGTAATTGTTGCGGACGTAGTCCATCAACATGCGGTCAGCGTTAAAGCGCCAAGACAGTGTCCTTATTGAGCGCTTCATTCTCTGTATCCAACGTGTCGGTATTCCGCGGCTGTCTCGTTCGTAGTACATAGGAACAATGACTTCTTCAAGCAACTTGAATAAAGCCTCATAGTCGCGCTGATCCTGAATTTCCTGATTAGCGTGGATTTCCCCGTTACCAATCGCAAAGCCGTTTTCTCCATCATAAGCCTCGGCCCACCAGCCATCTAGGATAGAAATGTGCAGGCCGCCGTTCATAACAACCTTCATGCCACTGGTGCCACAGGCTTCCAAGGGGCGGCGCGGATTATTCAGCCAGCCGTCAATGCCCTGATACAGATTCCTTCCAACATTCATATTGTAGTTTTCCACAAACACAATACGATTCTTGAATCTGGGATCTTCAATCATTTGGCCGACCCGCTTGATGATTTCCTTGCCAGGATTATCCGCCGGGTGTGAACGACCTGCAAAAATGAGATTCAATGGCCTGGTTGGGTGATTAACTAAACGATCCAACCTGTCCAGGTCGCGGAACAGCAGGTCTGGTCTCTTATATGTGACAAAGCGGCGTGCAAATCCAAGAGTCAGTGCATCAGTGTCAAATCCGGTCAATTCCGGCATGGGCATTCCCAGACGCTCTGCTTTATTTTTGGCTTTTTCGCGCACAAACCGAATCATACGGGCTTTCAACACTTGCTTGACTTCCCAAAGCTCAGCGGGGTCAATTTCTTCGATTTTGAGCCACATCTCAGGATTGACGATGTTATCGGCCCAGTTTGTCCCAAAGTGCATTCTGTAAAGCTGATCTATTTCAGCAGCCAGCCAAGTTGGAGCGTGTACACCATTCGTGATATGTCCAATCGGCACATCTGTTTCCTCTTTTTCCGGCCACAAACAGTTCCACATCCTGCGGCTGACCACTCCATGCAGAGCAGCAACACCATTGGCGCGGCGGCTGTGTTTTAGGGCTAAAACCGTTGGCATGAAGGGACTTTCAAAATCAGCCGGATTCACGCGACCCAATCCCACAACTTCTTCAATGGAAAGCCCAAGGCCATCTGCCAGCGGCTTCAAATGTTCAGATATAAGACCTGCAGGGAAGCGGTCGTGTCCCGCATCAACCGGAGTATGTGTTGTAAATACCGTAGCCTGGGCGCTTTCTTTAAGAGCAAAGTACGGGTCTAACCCGTCATTTTGAACTCGCCACATAGCGCGTTCCAAAATAGCAAACGCGCAGTGTCCCTCGTTCAAGTGATAAACGCTGGCATTGATACCCAAGGCGCGCAATGCGCGGCTACCGCCAACACCCAGAAGCAACTCTTGCTGAATACGCGTTTGTTGGTCACCGCCATAAAGACGAGCTGTCAATCCCTGGTCTTCTGGAGAATTTCTGGGGTCGCGGGAATCCAGCAAAATCAAACGCACACGTCCGACAGGCACTTCCAAAATGCGGGCGTGGATGGTTCTGCCAGGAAGTTCCAATGGAATAGTCAGAAGATTCCCATTGGCATCTTTGGCAAAAGTTATGGGCAGGTCTCCCAAATCGTACGGCTCACTGACATCATGCTGCCAAAAAGTTTTATCCAGTTCCTGCGTAGTGTAACCCTGGTGATAGAGAAGACCAAC
>JAIRRD010000099.1 GCA_031256155.1 Holophagales bacterium | reverse complement strand
GGTCCCGCAATCCACATTCACTCCAGGGTTCCCGTCAATAACGCCCCCCCAAACCCAATGAAGCGAAGACGCATTAATGAAGTATTGTCTACAGGTGTCCGTGCGATTGACGGAATGTTGACACTTGGGAAAGGTCAGCGCATTGGAATTTTTGCTGGCTCTGGCGTTGGCAAGTCAACATTATTGGGAATGATAGCCAGAAACACCAGCGCGGACGTGAATGTCATTGTCCTTGTTGGAGAGCGTGGCCGTGAATTAAAAGAATTCATTGAAAATGATTTAGGCGAAGAGGGCTTGCGAAGAAGTGTCGTAATAGTGGCGACTTCAGATCAGACTCCTCTGCTTCGCTTGCGTTGCGCCTTAGCCGGAACTGCCGTTGCGGAGTACTTCATGCACAAAGGCAAAGACGTACTTATGATGATGGACTCTGTAACCCGCTTTGCTATGGCACAGCGGGAAGTTGGGCTTTCTGCAGGTGAACCGCCCTCCAGCCGAGGCTATACGCCTTCTGTATTCGCCCTGTTGCCGAAATTGATGGAACGCGCTGGCAATTTTGAAGAAAATGGCTCTATCACAGGTATTTATACCGTACTGGTCGAAGGTGACGACATGAACGAACCCATAGCGGATACAGTACGAGGTATTTTAGACGGACACATAGTTCTTTCCAGAAAGCTCGCTGGCAGAAACCACTACCCCGCTATTGATGTTTTGCCCAGCATATCCAGGCTTTTTTCAGCACTGGCACTATCAGAGCAAAAACAGCTCTGCGCCAAAATACGCGATCTCATGGCAACGTATAATGATGCCGAGGATTTGATTCAGATTGGCGCGTACACACGCGGATCAAGCCCCCAAATTGATCAAGCTATACAGTTCAATCCAGCTATACAAGCCTTTTTGTGTCAAGCCGTAGCGGAAGAATCCACTTATCACCAAACTTTTCTGGACATGGGTAAGATATTTGGAGTAGACTTGAGTCAATATTTAACTCAAGCGGTGTGACATGGCAAAACAATTCACATTTCGCCTCGCCTCACTCCTCAAGATTCGGGAGGCCAAGAAAAAAGATGCCCAACGTCTGCTAGGCAAACTCATGGGAGAACTACAAAACTTATCGGACAGTTTGGAATCGTTAAAAGAACTTCAAAACGAAACAATCCAACAGCGCCGCGTAAAACAAGGCCAGTCTGTAAACATGGAACTATGGCGTTCGATCGAAAGATTTTTAGTTTCAATAGAGCGTAAAATAAGTGAAACTAGCATGGAAATTGCACGAGTTCAAATACTTGTGGATGAAGCAAGGCAAGCGTTAACAAAAGCCCATCGCGAGCACCTGACTCTTTTGCGCTTGAAGGAACGCCGTCAAGCGCAATACAATTTTGAAGTCTCTAAAGAAGAACAACAGCAGGCCGATGAACTTGCGGTACTGCGTTACCAGTTCAAATCGCCAAAAGCGTCCTGACAAATGAGGTGGAACATGTCGCCACGCAATCTACTTTGGATCATCATTCCCGCCGCTCTATCCGCCGGTGTCCTGTGGCTGTCAGCTCAGGAAAGTAAAAGCCAGCCTGAGGGATTAAAAATCGGCGAGTTGGCAGAAAAAGTTCAGGCCAGAGAAAAAGCCGCATCACAGAAAGAGGCCGCTTTGGCTCAATTTGAACAGCGTTTGAACACCCTCCAGGCAACCTTGGAACAAGAACTGGAGAGACTGAAAGCCAAAGAAAAAGCCCTTGACGAATTAAAAGCAAAAAATGAGCAGGAATATACCCGCGAATTAGAGCGTGTCCGCGAACAAGAGCGTGTCCGCGAACAAGAACAACGCACAAAAGAGCAAGAACAAGCCCGCAAAAAAATTCCCGAAGAGGTTGGTGACCAACTGATTAGAACGTATGAAGCCATGGATCCCAATTCCGCAAGTTTAGCCATTGAAGAACTGGCAAAAACCAACATGGACGTAGCTGTAGCTCTAATGTCATCTATAGCGCCAAAAAAAGCCGCTAAAATACTTGATCAATTAGTGAAATCGGACGAAAGGCTCACAGGAGCTCTAAGTGAACGAATTGGACTGCGCCGCAAAGAAGAAGCAAAATAACCAAAACTACTTGTAAAACCCTGATTTTGCAAATTCAACGGAGTTGATGGGCTACGTCATGTAGTCATTTTTAGCTTGCATTGCTCGCTTAACGTCTGGCAAAGTCCGTCTACAAGCAATATGCGGCCGGTACCTCAACCGATAATCAATAATCCGCGTGTATAAGAAATTCCTTTATAAAGTCGCGCATCAAATGGATTTCAAAAGACTTGTCAAAAACAGCGGAAACCCCAGCGGCCATCACAGCAGCTAAACGCTCCGAATCACGTATGGTTGTGACCATCAAAATTGGCACAGAACTCTGAATACTCCTGTTTCTTATAAAGTCAGTCAGTTCCAGGCCATCAAGATTTGGCATGTGGTAGTCTGTGACCACTAAGTCAAACAATGTCCTTTCAATATGCGGTATGGCCTCTTTGCCATCAACTGCTTCAGTAAAGTTTTGGAAACCAACGCGTTCCAAAACAGATCGAATGTGCTTACGCGCAACATTGCTATCGTCAACAATCAATAACTTCAGGGATGAAAGTTTGAGATCGGCATATTCTTCCCGCTCATCTTCCGCATTCAAAAAGTCCAAAGTGTTTTGTACTGAATGCAAAAGTTGAGATTTATCAAATGGTTTAGGGAGAATAGCAATAGTGCCAGCTTGACGGATGTCCTCCAGATTACGCGGATCAGTTTCGCTGGATATGAGTATAAATGGCATGCTACTATGGGTCGGATGCTGACGTATTGTAAAAATCAAATCCGCACCCGTCATATCAGGCAGGTACATCGCACTCATCACAACATCTGGAATCACATCGTTATCCAATGTTTTAATGGCTTCCGCGCCATTCGCAACCCTACTGACATGCTCCATACCAATTTGCTGCAAACTTTTGGCAATAAGGTTTGCCTGTAAGTTGGAAGGTTCTACCAAGCAGATAGATAGATTGTGTAGTTCAATCATCAGAACAACCTTGTCAAGATTGTGCAACTCAAGATAAACGCAAAATTGTAAAGCGCTCCAATTTTTATTTTATCATGAGAAACCAACAACAGCTTGTAGCAAATTTACAGGACTTTAAAATCATTTTGTATTTTATCCTGAATTACTGATACTAGGATGCGATCAAAATATCGCATCCTAGTATCAAGTGACGCGAAAGTGGCACTCTCAAGTTTTGAAAATGCGGGCTTTGTTCGCGTTTTCAAAACTTTGGCACGCAGCCTTCAATGTCTATTGAACGCAACTTGGCATGAGACACTTCTATTATCTATGATTAAGAATCACACTCCAGCCCCGTACGTTGCCTGGTTGTTGTTTGCCATTGTCATATTCGGTTGGGGAACTTCTTTTTTGGGAATACAAGCGGCTATTCAAGGTTTCACGGTACTGGGGTTAGTTACCGTTCGCAACCTATTGGCCGCTATAGGCGCCGCTGCTATAGCCTGGACACTCAGGGAACCCTGGCCCGATCGAGACGAATTGCCTTTAGTTCTGGGGCAAGGGCTATTGCTTGTGCTTGGAGGCAACATATTCAGCGCGGCATCCCAACGCTTTTTGAGTACCGGTGTAGCTGGTCTGCTCAATTCAGGCATCAGCTTGTGGGTAGTTGCTCTGTCAAGAAGGTTTGAACCAGTCTCAAAGCGTACTTGGCTTGGAGTAGTCATCGGCCTGTTCGGCGTGGCACTGCTACTTTTGCCGGGGGAAAAATTGCGTGTTCATCCCGTGGGTGTTTTATGTATGCTGGCAAGTACATTCACCTTTTCATTGGGTGCGGTGATACAGCGAAGGCATCCGCCCAAAGGCGGCACATTTTCTGTTATGTCTGTGCAAATGCTCCTGACAACCGCCATAACGGCCTGTATTGCCGTACCCAGCGGTGGATTTACGGTTGGACCGTTGACATTGAAAGTCTGGTCTTCCCTGCTCTTCTTAGTCATATTTTCAAGCCTTTTAGCCTATGCGGCATTTGCGGGACTCAGCAAAATGTGGCCGCCAAGCAGATTTGGGACTTACTCCGTAATCACTCCAATAGTAGCTGTAGCCCTTGGAGCAATAGCACTCAAGGAACCACTCACATTGAAGATGCTGACCGCCATGGCAATTACTCTATTTGGAGTAGCAATGGTTCAGAGGCGTTCCTTGAGAGCAGGGAGTGTATGATATGTAGTCGTTTAACTTGTAAAGCATCACGATGCTTCACAAGTTAAATGCGCGGATGCGCCAGACTGCGCTATAGTGTAGCGAGCCGCCAACGGCGGGGAGCGGAACGGCGGCGCAGTCGTAACGTTTCCAATACCGTGTTGATTATCAGGTTAATTGACTATAATATGAGACAGTACGGTTGCTAGGTTGGCAGTTGTTCAGCAATTCACATTCATCTGTGGAAGTAATAAAACCGCCATTTCAAGGAGAAGCATATGTTCCGCAAAATTGAAGATTTCAATGCGGACTGGCAGATAGAAGCCGGATTCACAATAAAAGTATTTGATGCCATCCCGGATAAACACGCCAATCAAGCCATTGCCGAAGGTCACAGGACATTGAAGCGTCTGGCATGGCACTTGGTTGAGACTGTAATAGAAATGCCAGGCCATTTTGGCATTGTAGTTGATGGCCACGAAATGATAAAAGACATGGCCATTTGTGACCCACCCGCAACAATGGCCGAAGTTAAAGCCGCGTATGAAAAGGCCAGCACCAGCCTTTTAAAAGGTTTGGAGAGTTGGACTGACGAAACACTACAGCAAGAAGACGAGATGTATGGAATGCGGCTTAAGCACAGCCTCAGCCTTGGGATGCTCATGGGTCATCAAACCCACCATCGCGGTGAAATGTTTGTATTAATGCGCCAAGCCGGCTTAGTCCCACCAGATTTTTACGGCCCGGTCAAAGAGAGCTGGGCGGCCATGGGAAAGAAACCGCCAAAAGTGTAATAGCGAAACATTAAATTAAACACAATTTCAAATGCAACGGAGACTGGATGAGTGACATCAAGTTGTTCCGCTATTTCAAAGACCGTACTGAATACTTGGTTGGTCGCTCCGCCAATATAGAGCGTAGTCTGTATGTCTGGAGAACCCCATGTCTAATTCACCCATGACACCGCGCAGGATTACGAGACAAATTTTCATTGGGGGCGTACCGGTTGGAGGCAACGCGCCAATTACTGTGCAATCTATGACCAAAACCGATACACGGGATTTAGAGGCCACAGCAAAGCAAATCTATGACTACGCAGCCGCCGGTTGTGAAATCGTGCGCGTTTCTGTACCTACCCCGGATGCGGCTAAAGTTTTTCCTGAAATTTGCGCAAGGTCCCCAATCCCCGTAGTAGCGGACATACACTTTGACTACAAACTAGCTCTGGCAGTCGCTGACGGTGGAGCAGCCTGCTTGAGAATTAACCCAGGCAACATAGGCGGCCAGGACAGAGTAAAAGCCGTGGTTGATAAGGCAGGATCAAAGGGCATACCTATCCGCATAGGTGTAAATGGCGGAAGTCTTGAAAGCGAATTGCTTGATAAATTCAATGGCCACGCCACACCTGAAGCCATGGCGGAAAGTGCCATGCGTCATGTGGAACTGCTGGAGCGCGAAAACTTTCACAACATAAAAATCAGCCTCAAAGCGTCAGATGTTATCAGAACCGTACAGGCCTACCGAATATTAGCCAAACAAGTGGATTATCCATTTCATCTGGGTATAACAGAAGCAGGTACAGTTTGGGGCGCAACAATCCGCAGCAGCGTGGGTTTGGGTATTCTGCTGGCCGAAGGCATAGGGGACACAATCCGCGTTTCGCTAACGGGTGCAGGCGAAGAAGAATGTCGAGTAGGGCATGAACTGTTGCGCTCCCTATGTCTGCGGCAGGGTGGATTCAGACTCATAAGCTGCCCAGGCTGTGGCAGACTACAGGTTGACCTTCACAATTTAGCCACCGAAATAGAAAAAGAACTGCAGACTATAAACGCTGACGGTTACACATTTGCCGTCATGGGATGCGCTGTGAACGGGCCAGGAGAAGCCAGAGAAGCGGACTTGGGTGTGGCCGGCGGCAACGGGGAAGGATTATTATTCCGCCGCGGACAACTATTGCGTAAAGTCAAAGAAGCGGACATAGCGGCCGAATTCCTTCAAGAGGCCCAAAATCTGGTAAATTCGTAATGGTACGCAAGGTGACATTGATGACCTGGATATGGAACCACCCTTGGTTTTGCATTTGCGGCTATTTGCTGATGGAAAGCCTTTTCCCAGTGCCATTGCAGCCCACAGCCTGGGTATTGAGAGGTTCCATCCGAGTCTATCAAATCACCGTCAGCCCTATCGTTCCGGCTGTTTGCAAATTTAACCCAACATGTAGTCATTATGGTCTGGAAGCAATACGCAAGTACGGGACGATTAAAGGCGGTCTTTTAACTGCATGGCGGATACTTAGGTGCAACCCGTTAAATAGAGGCGGCGATGATCCATTAGTCTAAAAACTCATGAGTGCTGTAAATTCTCTTTGTTTCATCTAAATCACCTAAATTACCTTGAGGGTCACACAGTGAAAAATCTGCGTTCCACATTAGTATGGGGGTTGCTCAGCGCCCCTTGGGCCATAGCGACTGTCGCACTGACAGCGATCTCCATATTGGTCACAGTGCCATTTATTGGCGCAAGACGGGCATTCTTTGGTGTCGGCAAATGGTGGGCCAGACAACAACTGTGGTTTTGCAACGCTTCCTGGCATTCAAGCGGGTGGGAAAAATTACCGGAAGAAATTAAAAATGGCACTCAATCAACAATATTCATGTCCAACCATGAAAGTTTTTTAGACCCCCCTCTGCTTATGGGGGCTATACCTGTACCAGCCGTGTACATAGCCAAAAAAGAAATAAAGCGCATGCCATTAATCGGCTGGGCTGTATGGGCCGCAGGAGTGATATTCATTGATAGAAACAACACTGAAAGCGCGCTTCTGAGCATAGAAAGAGCGGCAGAACAAATCAGGCAGGGCAAAAATGTAGTAATTTTTCCAGAGGGGACGCGCACTAAAAATGGTCAAATAGGCAAGTTCAAAAAAGGCGGATTCAGCTTGGCAATCAAAGCCGGAGTTCCTATAATTCCGCTCGCAACCGTAGGCGGATGGGATGTGTTTCCGAAAGGAGCACTGAGGTTTAAACCAGGCAAAATCCATGTGATTTTTGGGGATGCTGTTTACCCACGCGATTACCAAACAAGGGAAGCCTTGATGGCGGAAGTTGAGCGGCAGATAAGGGAAATTGCCAACTCTGTCCGTTGCACGGCCAAATCTGGCAATTTCGTGTGATAT
>JAIRRD010000064.1 GCA_031256155.1 Holophagales bacterium | reverse complement strand
CTTATACCGGGAAGCATTGCCATAGTATTGACGGTTATAGGGGCTATGCTGACTTCAATGGTGGTGGCAAGGGAATGGGAGCGGGGGACGATGGAGGCGCTGCTGGCAACGCCCATAACAAAACTGGAGCTGCTGTTATCAAAAATAATTCCTTACTATGTCCTTAGCATGACTGCCATGTTTTTGTGCCTTATAGTTGCTACTACTATTATGGATGTGCCATTCAGGGGTTCATTAATATCCTTATGTGTCATTTCAACGCTGTTTTTAGGCTGCGCCCTTGGAATGGGGCTGTTTGTATCAACAGCTACACGCAGTCAGTTCAACGCTGCACAAGTCACTCTTGTTGCAGGCTTTCTGCCGGCCATGTTGATAGGGGGCATAGTATTTGAAATCGCAAGTATGCCCTTTTTGATACGCCTTATTTCAACTCTGATCCCTGCCCGTTATTACGCAAATTCGCTGCAAACGATTTTTCAGACTGGATTTGTGCCATCGCTGGTATGGACAAATGCCGCTTTCCTGAGCTTACTCATGCTGTTTTGGCTTGGTATGACGGCAAAAAAAACAAAACGGAATCTGGAGTGATATTATGTTGTACAGGCTCCTGCAATTGGTAAAAAAAGAACTTCAGATACTATTTGGGGAAAAACGCGCCAGGATGATGATGATAGGGCCGGTTATTGTACAAACTGCACTCTTCCCTTTTGCAGCTACAATGGAAGTCAGAGACAACACTGTGGCCATATACAATGAAGACAATGGCGCGGAGTCCGTTGAATTATCACAGCGTATTGCTAAAACAGCCGCATTTACAACGGTGCTGAAGATACATAGCCAAAAAGATTTGATTGATGTGATGAACAGGCAAAAAGCTCTTATTGCTGTGCATTTCCCGCAAAACTTTTCAGCCAGCTTGTTATCCCAATCTCACTCAGCATCACCTCAGACAGCTCAGGTACAGGTCATACTTGATGGCAGACGCTCAAATGCGGGGCAGATAGCCAATTCGTACATATCGCAAATAATAAACGGATATATCCTTGAAAAATCAACACGGACTGCAACGACTATACTTGTACGCAATGCGTACAATCCTAACCTGAATTTTAAATGGCATATTTTGCCATGTTTGATAGCCATAATAACTACGCTTGGTGCCCTGATTGTAACGGCTCTTTCTGTGGCCCGCGAGAGAGAAGAAGGCACGTTTGACCAACTACTGGTCACTCCCCTGACTCCAGGATATATCATGGCCGGCAAAACGGTTCCCGGCATCATGGTCGCTGTGGGACAGGCAACCATCATAGCTCTGGCCGCCATTGTAGTTTACAGGGTGCCCTTTACCGGGTCGTTTTTTACGCTGCTGCTGGGCATGGTTATGTATGGCCTGTCACTATCGGGCGTTGGCCTGTTTATATCTTCCATTTGCTCCACACAGCAGCAGGCATTTCTGGGCGCATTCAGCTTCATGATTCCGGCCATGATGCTATCCGGCTTCATTGGCCCCATCGAAAACATGCCGCGCTTTTTGCAAGTAATCTCTCACGCCAATCCGCTGTATTATTTCATTCAATTAGTAAAAGGTCTGTTTCTAAAACAGTTCACTTTCGCAGACGCATTTCCCTACCTGTGGCCAATGCTGTTGATAGCACTCTTTACGCTTTCAGTCGGGCATTGGGTTTTCAGACACTATATTGAATGATTTGTTGAAATGAGTGATAGTTTACAGAACCTCATTCTGTATTTAAAGCGGCTCTCCAGGCCACAATTTTCGCCGCTGCGGATTGGCCTATTACTCTTATCAGTTCTGATTCATCGGCGCTTTTAACCTTGGCTGTGCTGCCAAATTCGCTGAGTAATTTTTTAGCCATTACAGGGCCTATGCCTTGAATGTGCGTCAATTCGGTTTGAAGTGTCCGCTTGGCTCTCAGTGTCCGATGATATGTAATAGCAAAGCGATGGGCTTCGTCGCGGATTCGCTGAAGCAACTGCAGTACGGGGCTGGATTTGGGAATCCGCAGAGGCTCATTGGAGGCTGGTCTGTATACTAGTTCTTCTTTTTTAGCCAGTGAAGCCAGTTCAAGCTCTATACCCAAATTTTTTAGAGCTGCCTCTGCGGCGTGCAGTTGGCCCAGGCCGCCATCAACTATCACCAGTGCCGGAAACCCCCTGGCTTCCTCAAGCAAGCGTTTACAGCGCCTTGTCAGGACTTCGGCCATGTTGCTGAAATCATCATTTTGTTCATTGCGCAATTTAAACCGCCTGTAGTTGGCTTTATCCGGGATGCCGTCCGAAAAAACAACACAACTGGCAACCACCTCGCGCCCCTGACCGTGGCTGATATCAAAACATTCTATTTTTGTTGGCAAGTGGGGTAAATCCAAAAATGCCTGCAAACCCTGTAATACTGCTTTGTTCAGTTCTTCCGGCTCAAATTTGCGCTCCAGGGCCAGACGGGCGTTTTCCTGCGCCATTTGAAGCAACTCAACCTTTTCGCCTCGCTTTGGCACATGTATTTTGGGTATTGTACCCCTGAGTGTTCCTAACCATTCTCTCAACACGTCAGTCCCCTCCGGTTCCATTTCCACCAGGATTCGCGCCGGCGCGGGTTCCTCTGCGTAAACGCGCTGAAGCACTTCGGCAACCACACTGGGTGTCAAAACATCCGTGTCCTCAAGCACATATTCCTTTCTGCCGATAATGCGGCCATCCCTCAGCAGTAGTCTATGAACGCAAAGACGGCCATTGAGAGCTGCGGAACCGTATATGTCCTGATTCTCATTGTCCAGAATTGCCGCTTTTTGGCGGTCAAACCAGGCATCTATTTGCTGTAATGTGTCGCGGTACTGGGCGGCCTGCTCAAAGGCCTGCGCGCCGGACGCTTGCCACATGGCGGCCTCAAGGCGGGATTTCAGTTCTTCTCGTTTACCCTCAAGAAACAACTTAGCTTCTTTGACCTGGCTCCTGTAAGCGTCCGCACTGACAGCACCAAGGCAGGGGCCTGTGCAGCGATGTAGCTGATACTGCAGGCAAGCCCTTTTTCTCTGTCCATCTATGGCGAGATCGCAATCCCTCAGCATGAAAAAGCGCTTTACAAGCTCAACCCTTCTGTACGCCGTGGAGGCGGGGAAAAATGGGCCGAAGTACAGCGAACCATCTTTGTTCAAATAGCGTGTTACATAGAGCTGCGGAAATTCGTTTTTCCAGGTCAGCTTTATGTACGGATAATTTTTATCGTCCCGCAAGAGAATATTAAATGGGGGCAAATGCTCTTTAATGAGGTTGTTCTCTAACACCAGTGCCTCTAATTCAGAGGCGCATACGATGAATTCCAAGTCCCAAATCAAAGCTACAAGCCGCTTTGTCTTTGCATCCAGACTACGCGATTGAAAGTAGGACTTAATTCTGTTTTTGAGGATTTTAGCTTTGCCTACATATAGAAGCTCTCCTTTTTTATCCCGGTACAGATAGACGCCCGGGTTGGCGGGCAGGTCAGAAAGTTTTCTGGAGAGTCCTGGAGAGCGCCCTACATTATTCCGCACGCTTTTGCTAATGGAGACCACAACTAAAAACTCTATCCGCTAAATGACGCAATCGCGGCTATGACTATGGGCAATACAAAACCTGTAATCAAAATGCCCCATGCTCTGCCGTGAGCCAGGTTGAGATTTATTCCGCCGCCGCTCCGCCTTGGTACAAGTATTCTGTGGTCTTCGCCGCATACATAGAAAAAGCCAAATCGCCATCTTTCCGGCGATACAAATTCCGTGTCCGCATCCTTAAGGAGTGATAACTGAGGCAGTTTCCTCAAAGAAATAATCAGGCCAGCGAGGGTACAGAGTATCAGCATTACAAGCCCCGCGTAAACCCACGCATGCCCCTTGGTCAGAGAGGCCAGCAGACCAAAAAACACGGACATTATTCCGGTCGGTATCATTCCCCTTATGGGTTCAAGAATGGACAAAATGTCAGCAGCTTCATCTCTGGCAAAGAAAAACAGGCTGGCGCTCATAATCCACAACAATATCCAGGTAATACCTCCTATTACTATGGCTTCGCGCCAAAGATTTTCAGGCGACATGTAGCCATAGCCCCTTACGCTACCAACAATCACTATTGGCGGCGCTTCCCCCTTAGTGACCATGTATATAAAGACGAGCGCAATAACGGCTAGCATTGGCATCTGGTCCCACTGCGATAAAAGACGGATATTAGAAAATCTTTCCATCATATTAGGATATAGCAGTTCCGTGTAAAATGGCACATTTCACATTGAATCGCTATAGCAATTCCTTTTGGGAATGGCACGGAGTGCCTAAGCTGCGCCGAGAGTGGAGCGAGCCGCCACAGGCGGGGAGCGAAACGGAAAGCGCAGCCACAAACTGCGGACATAAAGGACAATCAATTGTGGAACCGCTATATATCCTCAGTTACACTAATTCTTGGAGCGCGATATGTTTGACTTTGAAATACTCGCCGTGGGGCCGTTGGGGTGCAACTGTGTTCTTGCGTGGGACACACAATCCAAAGCGGGTACCGTAATTGATCCGGGGGACGAATCTGAAAGGATTTCTGGGCGCGTCAGCGAACTTGGTATCAATATCCAGGCGATCCTATTGACGCATGCCCATTTTGACCATGTGGGTGGCGCGGCCGCGCTGCAAAATCTATGGGGCTGTCCCGTATTCCTGCACGCCGAAGATACTACGCTGTTGGAGCATCTGGACGTGCAGACGGCGGAATTTGGGATGCCTCCAGTACAAAAACCAAACATCATACCACTGTGCGATGAACTGCCGCTTGATATAAAGACTCTTCACACACCGGGGCACACACCAGGTTCATCAGCATTTCTGTTGGATTCTGTCAAAGGCAAGGCAGCTCTGGTTGGAGACTGTTTGTTTTTCAAAGGCATAGGCCGTACCGACTTTCCGGGCGGAAACCGCAAAACTCTGGAAAACAGCATCAAAACAAAGCTCTATACACTTGACGCTGATACTATTGTAATACCAGGCCACGGCTCAAACACCACTATTGGATACGAGCGGCGCGGGAACCCTTTTGTAAGAGGCTGATCCATATGCGCAGGCTATCTGTAAAACTGGCTTTTCTGCTTACATCGGCCTTTTGCCTTGAACCGAATTTGTCTGCGCAGGAAACCAACCATCTGTTCCCGCAAAAAAGCCCCAGAGCCAGCGTCAGTCAAGATGTCGGCACGTGTATGGTGACAATCGAATATCACCGCCCTCGTGTCCGCAACCGTGTAATCTGGGGCGATCTGGTGCCCTTTGGGGAAGTCTGGCGGACAGGAGCAAATGAAGCAACCACCATCAGTTTCAGCCACGCTGTCAAGGTAGTCGGTAATTCTGTACCCGCCGGTAAATATGCCCTGTTCACTATTCCCGGCAGGGATAAGTGGACAGTTATCCTCAACAAAAGATACAACCAGTTGGGCACATTTGAATACAACCCAAAAGAGGACATATTGCGTTTTGACGTGCGGCCGGTGGCAACTTCCTTCACGGAATACCTGACCTTTGAGATATACCCCGCAAGCAATTCGAGCGCATACGTGGATTTGGACTGGGAAAAGCTCCGGGTATATTTTCTCGTGGAAATTGATCTTGATAAGCTTATAGAAGCTCGCATGGCTGAAATACTGGCCAAGGCCTCCAAAACAAATTGGCTTGCACGCTGTGAAGCCGCCCAGTATTTGCTTGATGCGGAAAAGGACATGCCGCGGGCTATGAAACTGATTGAAGAATCCATAAATATCCGCCAAACACCGCAAAACCTCTTTGTCAAAGCGCAAATACTGCGCTGGGTCGGCAGAGCGGCGGAAGGAACCGCAGTGATAGAACAGGCAATTAACCTGGCAATAAAGCAAAACGCCGCACCAGCTGTTATCAAGCCCATGGAAAACATGCGTTCCGAATGGCGAAAGGCAGATCAAAGGAGATAGGCGCTGTACCGGATTAAGGAAATTTTTTATTCCCTGCAGGGAGAAGGCTTTCACACAGGTCGTGCCGCAGCCTTCATCCGGTTTTCAGGCTGTAATCTGTGGTCTGGCAATGAAGAAGACCGTGAGACGGCGCAATGCAATTTCTGCGATACCGATTTTGCGGGTACAGACGGCGATTTTGGCGGGGTGTATGAGGCGGACAGGTTGGTTGAAACTGTTTTATCAATTTGCTCAACTCCTGAATCACCATTTATCGTATGTACCGGCGGCGAGCCGTTGCTTCAGATGGATGATCAGTTAATAGCGGTCCTGCACGCCAAAGGGTGCGCGGTCGCAGTTGAAACCAACGGAACCAAGCCAGCCATTCCAGGTATCGACTGGATCACAGTCAGCCCGAAAATAGGAACTGCGCTGCGCCAGACATCGGGGAATGAACTAAAACTTGTTTATCCGCAAGACGGATTAGCACCAGCCCAATTTGAAAGCTGCGCATTCGACCACTTCTTCTTACAGCCTATAGACAGCCCTAAACGCCCGGATGCTCTGGCACGATGCATCGAATACTGTTTGCTTAACCCCAAGTGGAGGCTTTCAATGCAGTTAAACAAAGCGGCGGGGATAAAGTAGAGAACCACTATATTCATTGCGAGTCCACTTGCAATTTGAGTTGAAGTGTGCGGTTATTGCGTTGGACTTCAAGCTGTAGTGTAGAACCGATAGGCATGTTATAGACCAGGTCTTGCAGGCGCTCCCAACCACTTGCCGGACTTCCGTTTATGCTGGTGATGACATCGCCCATTTCGCCTGTGCGGCGGTTGGCCGGGCGCAGGTCGGCTCTGTCAGCGGAACCTCCGCTCCTGACGGAGAGGACGGCGATTTGACCTTCTTTTAGACCAAGCCGACGATTGTATCGCTCCGGTATGGCTTCAAATCCCAAATCTGGTAATGCTGTCCTGCCTCTTGAAATCAGTTGGGGTACAACTTTGTTTACTGTGTCAACAGGGATGGCAAATCCAACGCCTGCGCTGCTCTTACTGCTGCTTGCTATTTGCGTATTTACGCCAATCAGTCGCCCGGCGCTGTCCAACAGAGGCCCGCCGGAATTGCCGGGGTTGATGGCGGCGTCTGTCTGTATCACGCCCATTATGCTTCGGCCATGTGGGTCTTGACGGCTTGGCGGACTTTGGATTTCACGCCCAAGGGCGGATACCACGCCAGTAGTAAGAGTTTGGTCAAAGCCAAATGGGTTGCCAATCGCAATGACAGACTGGCCGACTTGAAGGTCATGGCTTGTGCCGATAGGTATTGGATGCAGTTTGGACGGCGGGTTGCCAATCTTTAAAATGGCCAGGTCCTTTTCAGGCGCTAAGCCAATCAGCTTGGCCTGGTGTTGGCTTCGGTCGTAAAGTGTCACCAATACATCTTCCGCCCTTTGTATGACGTGATAGTTAGTTACTATATGACCATCTGTATCCCAGATAAAACCACTGCCGGAACCTGCCGGAACCTGCTCTAAATCAAACCCAAACCAGTCTCTTTGAACAGTTGCGATGGTGGTAATGTAAACGACAGATGGCTGCGCTTCTTTAAAGCGTTGTATGGTCGCTTTTTCCCATTCAAGAAGCGGACCGCGCGAATCCACAGGGCGCGAGTATGCGGAAGCAGTAGGCGCCTGAAAGACTGAAGTCCCGCACCAGCCGGCCAGAATACCAGCGGCAAGGATGATAGTAATCAAGGTAGAACGGCGCATGACATATCTCCAGATTTATTGTTTCATATCAATTTGTGTTAAGGCGATTTTAAGATGAAATGTTTTAATGGTATACATACGATTTTTTTGTCATTCTATAATCGCTACCGGAGGTATTCTAATGGCATTCACGCCAGGTTCAAACCGAAACAGTCAAATGGCGGATATCAACATGACACCGTTAATTGACGTGATGCTTGTTCT
>JAIRRD010000257.1 GCA_031256155.1 Holophagales bacterium | reverse complement strand
GCTTTGAACAAGCTGAGGGCGGAACTCTGGTTTTGGATGAGATAGGTGAATTGCCCCTTGCCTTGCAGGGCAAACTCCTCCGAGCCATTCAAGAGCGTGTAATTGACCGACTTGGAGGTATAAAACCCATAAACGTAGATGTTCGCATCATTGCCCTGACAAATCGGGATTTAGCCCAGGAGGCCAAGGAGGGAAGATTCAGAGAAGACCTCTATTACCGTTTGAATGTAATTCCACTTAGACTTCCGCCATTGCGTGAGCGCAAAGGTGATCTGCGCCTTCTGGCCGCCCATTTTGCCGAACGCTATAGCCGGGAAAATGACCGTTCTGCACCGCATTTGTCATCAAGTTTTTTGACGGCTCTGGAACTGCACCCTTGGCCCGGCAATATCCGTGAATTAGAAAACACCATACAACGCTGCGTTGTCCTCAACAGTGGAACAAGTCTGAAAGCTGTTGACCTGGAATGGCTACTCGGAGCTGAAGTATTAAATGGCATACAAGAAGACGCTGTGGATACAGACAACAGCTTGATCTTATTGGCGCAGCCCACGATATCTGAATTAGCACCCCAGGAATCCCCAATCGACACTAGTAGCGCATCTAAGACTTATGAGCCGTCTGCCGTATGCGCTGCCTCAAATAGCACGGTGCCGCCAGATGCCTGTCAGACAGCTAACCTGACGGAGCCGCTTACTGATACCGCTTTGGGTGCTCCGGTGATTATTCCCCTTGGAATGCCACTGCCTGATCTGGAGCGATTTTGGCTACTCTCCACACTGGCTGCGGTGGATGGCAACCGCACTCGCTGTGCCCAACAGCTAAACATAGCGCTACGAACGGTCCGCAACAAAATAAATGAATACAGAGAAGAGGGTTACAACATTCCAAGCAGCAGGCAGAGTAAGGAGGACTAGTATCATGTAACATTTAAGTTTTCGGATATGGTTTTTTCATTTTGTTTCTTGCATCTAAGGCTTTTGGCGGAATTTTCCAGCTTTCGATTGTCCGAGTGTTGCATTCTATAATTACCTGTTTATTTGCCAACGTAGCACCAATGCCTAAAAACTGTTGCTTTCACTCAGCAAATTGTCCATTTCTGTACAGGTCTCGAATCGCAGCATCGCTCAATTTTTTGTTGTAGATATCAATCCTGTTCACAATGGCTTTAGTGCCGGGGAGTATTTCTTCAACCGGCAGCACGAATGAATTGGAGTCATAGGCAACACCATTGCGATTGCCGCTATTGTTTGTTACCTGGATAAAATTCTTGTCATCGTGTACCCAAACACAGGTTGCGTGCGTTGTCTGCTTAACTCCATCAATGTAAAGGACTGTATTGGTATGGGCAGGTTTGGTCTGGTCTTTGCCAATTTCGCTGAATTTTTTATCACATGTCAGTGTAAGTTCAAACTGCTTGCCGGGTGAGATAGCTGGGTTTGAAACCGCCATGTCATCGGCATCCTTGAATTCAAAATGGTATTCAATGCCTTTTTCCCCGCGTTCAAAACCAATATGGCCTGTACCCTTGTAATTGGCATAGAGCGTTCCGTCAGCTCCTTTGAACAAAACCGTGCTGGCTGGGATGTCGGAGAGCTTTGCCTTCAATCTGACCGTGTAGGGGTAGCCTATGGAATTAAAAGGCAGGCTGATTTTCCCGGCCCCTGAGAGTTCAAGCCCTTCCTTGGTTACAACTGCGCCATCTGCAACGGCGGTGTAGGCATTTCCAGAAGAATCGTTTAAGGGGTTTGCAGCGCTGAAGTCATATGAAGCAACCAATTCTGATTTGCTTTCCACATAGCGCCCGGGGTTGCCGCCGGGTGTCCGGGTGGTCAGCCTGGAGAGACGGGCTATGTATGAGGTGTATGTTTGAGTATTTGTTTTTTCGCCGTGCCAGGTCTTTTCCGCCGCAAAAGGTATAACATCCCTCATCCTGTCAAACAGGTCAAACTCTGAAAAGCCGCCGTTAAAAGAAGAGAAGTCGTGCCAGACGCAGAATTGTGCGCCTCTGGTCTGCGGATGCGCTTTTGGCATAATTGCGGTACCTTTACCGGCGTTGCGCTTAGGCGAGAAATTATTTACATCAAATGAATCATAGAGATAATCCAGGCGGTAGTCACCATTGTTTGAATAAGAATGTCCCCAGTAGTCAGGGTAGCCGCTGGCACAGCCTGGCACCAGGTACAACCAGCCGCCCACAGTGTTTATCACGTTGTAACCCTTGTTGTAAATGCTCTGTACATCGGCATAATAGGGTGCCCACATATTAACGGTCACTTTCGGGTTTTGCGCCAGACTATTTGGCATATCAATGTGATAGGAGGCGAATTCTGTCCACTTTCTGACTTCAAGTCCCATATCAAGTAGCCCTTCAGTCATGGCTTTGTTATACAGTGCCTGGAATTGCTGGTAAGATGAAGCACCGCCGCCATATTCATCACTGCCAAAATGTACTTTCCTGCCCACAAATACAGGGTCAGGGCCGCTTGTGTACTCATCAAATAAATCCAGAATGAAATTTACAACGGCATTGCGGCTTGAATCTGTAGTAATGTCCATGTCTCCAATGGCGCGCATTGGTATTTCTGCGTTTCTGAAAATCTCGGAGTGTGCGGGGGTGTCAATTTCGTTTACTACTTCAACTCCATATTTCAGAAGCTCTTTCTGAAAAGCACGATATTCATCCTTAGTGTAAAAGCCATCGGTTTTTGTGTTGTCTTCAAGATTCAGGTTTATGGCCGGGTGTCTCTCGCTTTGCAGCCGGAATGCCTTATAGCCTGTAGCCGCCCAGTAATCGTTCAGATGAACCTGAAGTTCGTTGAGCTTAAACCATGCCATATACCTGCCGATTTGTTCCATGTATCCAAGCGGAATGTACTGTCGGCCAACATCAATCATACCTGCACGGATGGGGTATTTCGGATAATCTCTTGCCTCACCCTTGGGGGCTGTGCGCTTGTCTTTGGAGCCATAGAGAATTTGCGTTGCCGTAACACCGCCATAAATCAATCCCTTTTCAGACGGGGCTTTAATGGAAATACTGTCGTCTATGGTCAGGTAGTACCCCTCATCCCCCAGTTCGCCCAACAGAGACGGAGCAAAAATAAATTTAATGCAGCCCGCATCTCCGCCTTTGGTAACAATGCTCGGCTCAAATCCGAGCATTTCCTTAAAAAAGCCAAATGTCTTTTGGGCTGCCGTCAGAGCGGCATTATCACCCGAAACGGCAACGAGTCTGGATTTTGCGGAAAGCCTGAAGTCCCCCTTGCCGCCATGCCACTCGCGCAGGGCCGGAATGACATCCGGTTCCAGATTTAGCCCCCTGTCAGGATATTTACCCTTGACTATAAAACTGATATCGTTTTGCGAAATTGCTTTGTCTTCAGGTTTTTCCTTGTCTATAATGCGATACATTACATTTACATTAACGCTGACGAGCGGCTTATAGTACGAGCCGTCCATAGCGACAACCTGCACATTGTCGCTTCCGTAAAATTCAATTTTATGGGTTGCCGGAACTGTGGGTGGCTTCCAGCGGCCGCCAGAGAGCGTTGGCGGGATGCGCCGCGAAACTTCCAGTGCTTTGGAACTATCCGTTGTGCCAGCGTCACGCTCTTGAATATCAAAGTAATTGCAAATGGGCATACTGCCATTGCCCGTTGCAAACGATAGTGCAGCGCTGAGCAACACGGGGAAAATGACAAACCTGTTCATCTAATGAATCCTTTCGAATGCTATAGCTGATTATAGGAATTGCTTGCGCTACAGTGAGCGCAAAGAGAATGAGACTCTTTCTAATTACTGTAATATTCAATGTCATTTCTGCTCCAACAGCCAGTCAATGGCCTGTTCTCTCGTGAAAACGCAGTTCATATTATGCCGTCCGCTAATGCTGAATATTGAGTTCAGCATAATTTTTTTTATCCCGTCAACGCCCATAACGACCCCATATTTCACATAGGACTTATTGAACGCCATCCATTCCGTTACAATTTTTTTTACGGATGTG
>JAIRRD010000188.1 GCA_031256155.1 Holophagales bacterium | reverse complement strand
GCCGGTGCTCACCACTGAATACAGCAGTTTCATATCAAAATCGCGATTTTGATATGGAATGTTTGGGGCACTCAAGCCACTTGCAAAACCTCTGGTTTTGCAAGTGGCTCGTTTTACATAGAATTGCTGTAAGGACGGTCGGACATATCTGTACCTCTTTGAAAATTGGGTGTCTTTGACATCTCCAGCTTCAACGTGCCGCCCTTTTGAATTTCTTCATGGCCTATCCAGGTGCGCGTAAACGATTTGCCGTTGAGTGTCGCGCTCTGGATGTACACATGGTCAGGAGAATTATTCGGGGCTTCAATAGTAAAAGTCCGACCGTTTTCCAAATTCAGGGTAATTTTTCGGAACAGAGGAGAGCCAAGGACGTACTGGGGAACGCCTGGTGTGACTGAATAGAAACCCATGGCGGAAAACACATACCAGGCACTGGTTTGACCATTATCCTCATCTCCGCAATACAGCGCCGGGCCGGGCTTGTACATGCTATTCATAACCTCGCGCAGCCTCGCCTGCGCTTTCCACGGCTGACCCACATGGTTGTACATATAGAGCATGTGCTGAATCGGCTGGTTGCCGTGAGCATATTGACCCATGTCCGCCACAACCATCTCCGCTATTTCATGAATTACAGAGCCGTAATAACTGCTTTCAAAGGTGGGAAGCGTTGTAAAGACTTCATCCAAGCGCTCAGACATTGGTTTATCGCCGCCAAACAGCTTGGAGAGACCCGCCGCGTCGTGGAACACGCACCATGTCCAATGCCATGAACACCCCTCAGTAAAAACTCCGCCCCAGGAATCGGGCCTGAAAGGACTCTGCCAGGTTCCATCAGAGTTTTTACCGCGCATAAATCCAATGGAAGCGTCAAATAAGTTTCGATAGTTCAAAGCCCTGTCGCGGTATTTGTTCTGTTCAGAAACCGGCTTTCCAATAGCTCTGGCCAACTGCCACAAACAAAAGTCGTTATAGGAATATTCAAGGGACCTCGCGGCGCTTTCATTGATTCCTACATCGCACGGCACGTACCCCAGTCGGTCATAGAATTCAGCGCCCAGCCTGCCTACAGAGCTCAGTGGGCCAGGATTGTGAGCGGCTTTAATCAGTCCCTCCCATCCCTTTTCCACGTCCCAGTTGCGTATGCCCTTAACCCAGGCATCCGTCAAAATTGAAGAACTGTTTGTACCCACCATGCAATTCCTGTGGCCAGGGCTTTGCCATTCTGGAATCCAGCCGCTTTCAGTGTAGGCATTCACTATCCCCTGCATCATCTGACCGTCAAGGTTTGGCTGGAGCAGTGTCATCAATGGAAAAGCCGCCCTGAAGGTATCCCAAAAGCCGTTGTCCGTATATAAAACGCCATCTTCAATCTGGCCGTTGTAGGGACTGTAGTGGACAGTGCGTCCTTCAGCGTTGATTTCGTGGAATGTCCTGGGAAACAGCGAGGCTCTGTAAAGACATGTGTAAAAAATAGACTGCTGCTCGCTCGAACCGCCATCAATCACAACCCTGCCAAGTGTTTTTTCCCATTCGGACTTAGCTCTGGCTTTGACAGCATCAAAGCCCTGAGAGCCTATCTCGGCTGCCAGATTACGTTCCGCCTGCTCCAGACTGATAAAACTGGCTCCGACCCTTGCGTGAACAACACCTCCGTTCACCTTTACCCACGCCCCGACCTGATTGCCCTCAATAGTCATGTTTGGGCTGATGCCTTCGCTCTCGCTCCATGTCCCGGCATTCAAAAGGGGCTGGTCAAAGAGCACGACAAAGTAAAGCCCGAAGCCCTTTGGGACGCCACCGTGATGATGGCGCGATATGCCAGTAATTTTTCTATTCTTCAGATCAACGCTCAGGCTGACCAAATCCGCATCCCGCCCTTTTGGGAAAGCGTCCAGCACGATGTGGGACTCAGTCCCCTGGGGAAACGTGAAACGCAGTATAGCCGCCCTAGAAGCAGGCGCGACCTCGGCCCAAATGCCGTTTTCCAACAGTTTTACCTTGTAGGAATAAGGGCGCGATTCTTCCCTGTCATGGCTAAAAAACGCTGCGCGGTCAGCCTCTTTAACTTTCAATTCCGAACCAACCGGCATCAGTGAAATGCAACCGTAGTCATTGATCCACGGACTTGGCTGATGAGTGAGCTTTATGCCCCGAATTTGGGTAGCGTCATAGCGGTACGTCCAGCCATCGCCATTTTTGCCCGTCTGCGGCGTCCAGGCATGCATCCCAAAAGGCACGGCGACAGCCGGGTACACGTTCCCATGGCTGAATTCAAAACTTGAAGCCGTGCCGCCTAGCGGATCAACCTTGTCAGCTAGGGACTGGGCGGGCAATAACAGACAGGTGAATAAGAACATCAGATATTTCAGCTTTTTCATGACGTGTTCCTTCACTCACTTCAAGGCAGCAACAACAGGAATTTCCACAGAGTACTAATATAAACTTACATAGCCTCAGATAAATTTTAAAGTGATTTCAGAAAATTTAAGATGTATTTTTAGAATAACAATTAGCAGATATATGCATATCCAAGTGTTAAGGAAATATTAAGGTTATTATATTTTTTTTTTTTAATTTATCTTGTTTTTATAAAATTAAATTCAAGCCCAGTCTCATGAAGCACATCTCCATCTTTGCAGCCAAAATAAATGGCTCCCATTGGCCTAGTGTCTAGTTGCACAATTTATCCGACCATGATATGTTTTCCAAGTATCTTTTTGGAGGGCATATGTCAAAGC
>JAIRRD010000140.1 GCA_031256155.1 Holophagales bacterium | reverse complement strand
AAGTGGGCGGCAACTGCATCGGCTGCCTCTAAATTGGTGCGCAACGCTGTATCTTCTTGATTGTCTCCAACGGTTTTGCCGGAGTTTACATCAATGGCTACCAAGGCTTCAGTCTGATCCAAAACAATTGCGCCGCCACTGGGCAGAGTTACACGGCGAGCGTATATTCTGTCAATCTGTTCTTCTGTTTGAAACCTTGAGAAAATTGGCTTTTTGCCAGTGTAATGACGAAGGACACTCAAATGCTGGGGCATCGTTCTGCGGAAAAAATTATAAGCAGATTGAAAAGTATCCCTATCATCAATGTGAATTTCCTCAACGTCAATTGCCCATGTATCACGAAGTGTTCGCGTGACCACATCGTCTTCTTGCCACACAAGCCCAGTGCCGGGGCACTTTTTGTACAGAGCAAGGACTTCTTTATACGTATCAATCAAATTATCCATATCCCGCTCAAAATCCTCCCGCGTCACGCCAAGTGAGGCCGTACGGACAATAACACCCATGTCACGCGGTACATCAAGCTCATCAACAATGCGTTTAAAATATTCGCGCTCTTCGCGGCCTTCTATTTTACGGCTGATTCCATTGAGAGCGTTACCAGGTGTCAATACGAGATACCTGCCGGGCAAACTAATTTGAGATGTAACCATCGCTCCTTTTGTTCCAAGTTCTTCCCTAATGACTTGGACCATAATTTCCTGATCTTTTTGAAGTAAATCCTGAATACGGTTTCGGCGCCCATCAGGGCTGACCATATCTCTCGGCAGTTCACTTATTGGCAAAAAACCATTTTTTTGTCCGCCGTAATGAACAAAAGCTGCTTGCAAACTGGCATCAACACGAGTGATTTTGGCTTTGTATATATTGCCTTTGATTTTCTCATTGTGAATAAACTCAATGTCAAAATCTGAAAGTACACCATCTTTCAGCGTTGCTACGCGAATTTCCTCTGGATCCGTAGCATTGATGAGCATAATTTTCTTGCTCAAAGGGATCTCCCTGATTGATTTTGTCGTATTGGAAAAGAATGGCCTTAGAAATATCAGGTTAGAACATTACCGGTATATCAAGCGAGATACAATGCAACATCCCCGTTTCCAATATTGAAATTAAAAATAAACATGAGGCACCCCTCAGAATGGCCTCAGCAGATGGATAATAAAGTTGCCAGAACGGCCCATCGGGTGCCAGATTGGCTAATTCATTGTTTCATGGAAAACCAAAATTTTGCAAGTCCGTATGGCATAGCAGTTCAACTTTTCAAAGTTGAACTGCTATAAACTGCAAAACATATCCTAAAACTGCTCAATTGGGTACGCACCTTTTTCAATCAATTCAACCGCAGTCTTATCCCTTAACTTGGCACTTGAAATAGGCACACAGCCATCAAAGGCGGCAAGTTCTTTAATGGCGTTCCCCAGACCTTCGTCTTCCAGTACTTCAGCCAGCAGAATATACGCATTATTGCGGATTTTACCCACAGTTTCATTCACAAATACATTTGCCATATTACAAGCGAAATCAGACCGTCTGTGTGAAGCTGTTTTCATCTTTGAAGCACGGATAACGGCTGATTCCATGGCGTAAATTTCCATTGCCATATCGGCCACCCGCGCCGAGGCTTCCTGGTTTTCAATGAGCTTTTGACCAACAACTTCCAGTGCCGTAGCTGTAGAGTATTGAAACTGACGTTTGGCAAGCTCTATTGCGTGAGAAGCCCAAGCCATGCAACCCTTGCCAATAGTGGGCAAATCGTCTGTATCTTTGCGAAGCTTAAGGGTTTCATTCCCGCATTTCTTGAAAATCTGACCGGCAATGATCATGCGGTTAATTTCATTAGTGCCTTCAAAGAGGCGGTTTATGCGGTTGTCGCGGTATATCTTTTCAGGGGGATATTCAGATGAAAAACCATAGCCGCCAAATACTTGCACTGAATCATCCGCGATGGCTCCCAGCGCCTCAGAATCCCAGACTTTCATGAGCGAAGCCTCAATTTGAAATTCCTCCATCACTTCCATCTTGCGGCTTGCGGCGCTTTCCTCTGTCCAGGGGATGTTGTGCATTTGATCGTTGATGTATCCGACAGTGCGGTAATTAATGCACTCCGCGACATAGATACGCATGGCTATATCTGAAAGTTTCTGGCGTATTAAGCCCATGTTGTTGATGGACTTGCCAAACTGAACGCGCTCTGAGGCGTACTTGAGCGTGAACTTAATAACTTCTTTAGCAACTCCGTTGCATCCGGCACCTAGCTTAAAGCGGCCTATGGCCAAAATACCAAAGGCTATGCGATGTCCAAAGCCGATGCGTCCAAGCAGGCGATCTTTTGGAATACGGCAATTTTCAAAGGCGAGGGCACAGGTGGAACTGCCCTTGATGCCGAGTTTAATTTCTTCCGTACCCAGACTAAACCCAGAATCAGTTTTTTCAACAATAAAAGCGCTGAATTTTTTGCCGTCAACCTTGGCAAAAACAACAAACACATCGGCCAAACCTGCGTTGGTAATCCACATTTTAGAGCCATTGAGAACCCAATAGTCCCCATCCAGAGTGGCGACTGTTTTTGAATTCATCGCATCGGAACCAGCTCCGGCCTCAGTGAGCGCATAAGCGGCAATCCATTCGCCTGAGGCAAGTTTGGGCAGGTAAGCTGCCTTTTGTTCCAGTGTCCCAAAATAGACGATGGGCAAGGTACCAATGCCGGTATGTGCGCCATAGGTCACTGAAAAAGAAGCCTGGCGGCCCACTTCTTCCAAAACCAACAAACCGGTGAGCTTATCCAAGTCCATTCCCTCAAATTCTTCAGGAATTTCAAGGCTCAACAAACCAGTTTCGCCGGCCATGCGAATGAGTTTTTTGCTCAATTCAATATTCAGTTTGTCTATTGCTGAATCATTGGGGAGGATTTCACCCTCCACAAAATCTCTGGCCGCCTGCCCAATCGCTTTTGCGTCGTCACTCAGTTCTTCCGGTGTAAATTGCTGGAAAGCACCTACCGGTGAAACAAGAAATACACCACCGCCTAACTGCGCTTTATTGTTTTGATTCATGTAACCTCCTGCAAATCTCAAAACATCCTACCTTTTTATAAAAGGCAATCTTACACTTTACAATGGTTAGAGCAATTCCGTGTGAAAGGAAAGAATCAGTGCAGCACTACGAGCCAGAAAAAAATCAAGTTAAAATCATGTTCAGTCGCATCGCGCACAGGTATGATTTGCTAAATCATTTGCTTTCACTAGGTTTAGACTCTTATTGGTGGTGGCAAATGGCAAAAATGGCCGGTACTGAACCAAGTATTAGGATACTGGATGTTGCCGCTGGTACCGGCGACAGCAGCTTAGCCTTGGCAAAACGTGGCGCAACTGTGGTTAGCACTGATTTTACAATACCAATGCTTGCCCTTGGATATGAAAAATTTAAGCGCAGCACTGTAACAGATTTAGTTTTAGGCTCCATTGGGGCGGATGCCCAACATTTGCCTTTCCAAAATTCTAGCTTTGATGCCGTTACCATCTGTTATGGCATCCGTAATGTTGAACAGCGTAACCTGGCTTACGCAGAGTTTCTCAGGGTGCTTAAACCAGGAGGCAGACTGGTGATATTGGAATTCAGTCACCCTATATGGGGATGGCTGAGATGGATTTATGATATCTACAGCAAATATTTTCTGCCCAAAATTGGTG
>JAIRRD010000024.1 GCA_031256155.1 Holophagales bacterium | reverse complement strand
CTTATAGCCTGCTCAACGCGAATAAGCTCATCTTCGGCGGCTCCCTGAGCTGTTTCAATGGCGTAAGCGGCACTGTAGCAGTCCAGCGGATGGTCTTTGAGTTGAGCCGTCAACGTGTTTTTTGAATTACCTTTCCATATTTTAAACGCTGATTGCCATAACTCAGGTCCCTGCGAGCCAACATCCAGGCGCCGCCACTCGTTGAACGCGCTCAAGTCATCGTCCATGCTCCAGGACACAAACTGTCTGGCGGCAATATAGACTTTAGCTGCCTCCTTTGGTTGCTTGAGCGCGACAAAGGCATTTGCTCTCTGTTTAGCGCGTTGGAATGAGCCATTTAGCGGCCAGCGATTGAGCCACTGCGGAGCTTTTTTTGGCGCGTGTTTAGCAAGAGTTTCAACTAAACTGCCCATATTTTCTGAATCCAGATAGCCCATGAACCAAGCGCGGTCGAGGGAATCAAGCAGAGTATTCTTAGATTCCGGCGCACATAGCTCAAATGCCAGCGCCCATACATCCCCCGAAACGTGTCCGTTTTCACATTGTGATTTTAACATTCCGAAAAGGCGGCTAGTGGCTTCACTGTGTACACGCCCGACATTGAGAGTTTCAGACCAGTACCTCACGCGATCGACGAGGGGGCTGTCATATTGATAGTATTGAGGTGTGTCGTATTCATCCTGACTATGTCGTTTTGTCGCTGAAGCCTGCGCAAAATCACCATGCCTGTTTTCTGCAATCCACTTATCAAGCAGTGCCAATCCCGAAGCCTGATCGCCCATTGTCAGCCAGACCCTTGCCGTCAGCATTTGTACGGCATCATTTTGGTGATCTTTTTGTAGCAATTTGATTAATGTCGTACCACCGGCCTCAAGGACATTCAACGCTTCGAGGCGTTTGGGAACAGGTTGTTGTAATAGCCATTGGCAGGCGTGTGGCCACAGTCCACCCAATTTACTTAGTCCGCTGTATGGCAGACCGATTGAATCAGTGGCCCACAGTTCACGCAGCCAGAAGCGCGTCTGCGCGGCACTAAGGTTGGTTTCATCTTGTATCCATCGTCTGGAGAGCGCATAGCGAAATGCGGCAGCATCCGGCGTTTTATATGACTTGAACGCGCTGACATCAGAGTTGACCAACGTAGCCATGAATTCCGGGTGCAGCGACTGGGATGCGTCAATCAGCCCAAGCGCGTTGGGGAGGTTATTGCGGTGGGCAAATTGAGTTAAGTCCGCCAGTTCCAATGAATTTATGACTTTTTGGCGCGAGATTATGTATGCTTTCCACAGTTCAATGGCTTCTTCGTGTTTCCCATCGGCGTTTAGCAGTTGAATACGGGTTTGGGCACGCCGTGCGTCCGACTCAGAATTTGACACCGAAATTGGCCGCCTAGCATCCAACTCCAGCGCCATGCCAGTGTCGCCCATTGACCTGGCTATGTTGACAGACAGGCGGAGCCGTTCAGCTTCAGAGCCGACCCTGCTTTCCAAAGGCAGCAACGGTGCTGCACGATCACCTTTTCTATACCGTGCAAGGGTTTCCAGCACATACCAAGGCTCACTGGGGCTTTGGCTCCAAAGTGCTGCGGGAAAGCGGCCAATGTCAACACCGCGATTAGAATCAATATCTCCGCTTGCGCCTTGATACGGTGTGAATTCAGGCCATATCCAGCGGACATCTGTGCTTAAAAATTCCCCAACGGTTTGGGGACCGCGCAGTTTAGCAATAATTGGGTCATCTGCCGAACCTGGCCTGTCGAATATCAAGCGCCCAATGGCCAGTGCGGTTCGGTCTTTCAGCTTTTGTCCAGCCTGGTATTGTTCGCCTGTGTTCATCAGAGCGTTTTCCCCAAAATGGGAAAACGCAGCACGGGCTTCCGGCGTTACCAGGTCGAACAATACTTCTGCCTGCTGTCTCTGATTCAGACTGACCAGCGACTGAAAACGCTCCCACAGCAGCTCATCACCAATAATACTGTTAAGCTGCTTCATTATTTCCTGATTTTTGGAGGCGGCTCTGGCCCATGTTTCCAATACAAGCTGGTTTTCCAGCATTTTCTTCAAACGGATTGTGTGTGAATCCAGGTTGGAATAACCAAATACGAGGTCTGTCAGTTCTTTCCAGGCAGGCTGTATGAACGCCAATAGTTCCTCAGACTTATCTCTGCGAGCTAAGTCAAGCATCCACATTAATTCCAGATTGGGTTCAATGAGGTATATGGCATCGAAGCTATCCGGTATAAGTATTTCGCCCACTTTTTGTAAAAACGGCACGGGCGGATTTGACTGCCACGGGCCTGGTTTTTTTGAAACATACATTTGAGCGCTGGCAAGTCTCAGCGCCCCACTCAGCCCAGAGCGGCGGATAAAGTCATGCCATTGCCCTAAAGCCGCTGTACGCGCTGTTATCAAGGTGTCAGAAAACTGCGGAAGGAGATGATTAATTACGGTCTCACGGTCCTCCACCTTGCCGTTACTATTGAGTTCGTTTGCGATGCTGTTCAGCATATCTGAATTGTATGTGGAGGCATTGAGTAATTTTATTAATTGTCCACTGTATATGGCCAGGCGGGCTTGCTGGTACCTTGGGATTTCACTATTTATGGTGGCCAGTATGTCTCCTTGCTGTGAATAAATACGCAGTGCTTGCGTAACCAGGCCATTTTCCATTAAGCGAACAGCGGCGCGGGCACGGCGTTTATCAAAATTTCCGGCAAAATTACCAGTGGGCTGTGTGATTTTCTGGAAAGCGTCCAGCGTGGCGCGTTCAATGGCAAATGCCTGTTCGGCTTCGCCCGCACGGGCATACAGCTTGGATCGCCATGTAGCAGTACTTTCATCAGCGGGGCGCAGTTTGTGCGAGCCCTCAAGATAGTCGGCGGCTTCTTTACTCTTATCGGCCAGAACCATTATTTCAACTGCATCGCGCCATAGTTCCTCATTAGCGGGATTGATGGAAACAGCGGATTTTGCGGCCCTGATGGTTTGATCTACCAAAAACAAGTTGCGGCAAATATCGCGCACCGCAACAGCCCACCTGACATCACGTGGACTGCTCCGCTGCTGGCGTTCAAAGTGGGAGAGCAGTTCTTTTTCCACGCCGCCTGTCATTGCTGAGCGACAAGCGGACTTTAGCCACTGCCGGTCAAGGCGTCGGTTGAGTGCTTCCACCCACATCCAAAGCGCGGTTTTATGCGAACCTTCGGAATCAGCAGCTATAGCAATGCGGTGGTACATATCCGGCAAATGATCCTGATTGAACATTGCGGACTGCTCTCTTGCAAATGGCAGTGGTTCCCAGGTTCTGTTATTCCTTATTGAAAGGCGGGCCAGTATTTCAACCGCTTCCAAGCGGTCATCCTGACTCAGTCCGCTTTCCAGCAGTATGCGCTGCGTTGTCGCCAAAGCTCTTTCATTGTCGTTTTCAGACAGACTCTGTCTGGCCAACTGTTGCAGTAGGGATAGCCTAAAGCCCTCCGCCGCCCTATTTGAGGCATCTTCCAAAAGGGCGCGGTGTTCGACCAGTGCTTTTGTCCTGCGTAAGAAAGTCAAACGCTCTTCCAATAAACCGTAACTCCACGGGTAACGCTCTCCCAAACGCTTCCATTCCGCTGCGGCGGCAGCCGGGTTGTCGGTATTTTCAAGAAATGAAGCGCGAGCCACTTCGGCCTTCATTTTAGCGGCCCCATCCGGCAGAGACGTTATGAGAGTTTCAAGCACTGACCAGACGGCCTGGGCATCATTATTGCGATTATTGGAGGCAAGAAAGTCTGCTCGCTCTATTTCAATACGTATACGTTCTTCCGTGCTGGGAACAAGTTCAGCGCGCCTTGCCATCAAAGTATTTTCATAAGACACCAATTGATCCGGCTTCCAGCTTTCATGGGTAACTCTTCTCACCCATGTTTGACACGCTTCCAAAAACTCCAGGCTGGTAGCCTTTGATGACATGGACACAGCCTTTGCCAGTATCAGGCTGGTGATGCTACGCAACGCGCTTTCACTCGCAGGCCTTTCGTCAGTTCTTTTCTGAGCGGCCAGGCTGCGTCCGATGGGGTCATTTGGACTATTTATAAAGTCAATCCAGTCATCGTTTTCAAGTTGGTTTGATGCACTTTCAAATGCCAATGGGAAGTGATCCAAAAGTCGCCTCTCGTCACCGGCCTGACCCGGCTTCAGAGCTTGTATGTTCCTTTCAACGATGCTGTAAACCCTTTGGCGGGTGATGAGTTGTGCAATGCGCCCAAGAGCGCGTTGGTCATATGAGTAGTATTCGGCTGAGTTGTCATTTTGCCGCAAGGCGTTCATGTATTCGCCTATCGCCCTGTCTATGTCCCGCAGATTTTCCCACAGCACACCGGCCTCAAAGGCAAGAATACCGGGTTTATTCATTTTTTTTCTGCCTTCCTCTATGACATTAAGAGCCTCTCGGTCATGGCTGTAGTCCCATAAGAGTGTGGCCAGGTCAGAAATGCGGCTGAGGCTGCGCGGTTCCCTCTCCAAAAGAGCCTGCCATGTTTTTATGGCGGAGCTTGGTCTGCCTGATTCTTCTTCCATTTCGCCAAGCTCTGTCCAGAGATTATATGGGTTTTCCAGGGCTGGCGCGACACGCGCCACCAAAGCGTGAGCGGCCTTTGTGTAGTCACGGCCCAGACCGCCCAGCGATCTGTACAGGGACAGGGCCTGGGCGGCCATGTTCTCATCGCCGGGATAGGCATCTGTAAGACGTTCTGCGGCGGCAACGGCTTTTTCATAGTGACTCAGCCGGGACCAGCCTTCACATAGGATTATGTTGTCAACCGGTGTCTTTGGCTCCCGCGCCTCAATGGCTTCCAGTTTTTGCGCCAGACTTCCCTTTCTCATTACATCCTGAAACCAGAGTTCCCGAGTATCGGCATCAACAAAAAATATTGCCCATTGCTTTGTCTGCATAAGGGCATCTGGTATCACTACAGAGCCATTTTGCCCATTTTGCATATTTTCATTTTTCAGGTAATCGCGCCGCCAAACACTTTGCGTGACCAGTTTTTGTGCTTCACTCACCACGTGCGGACTGTGCGGGAAACGCTCCAGAGCTTTGAAGCGTACCCAGTCCGCCCATGGAACCATGCGCACACCGTCCCTTATTGGTGGCTGCTCTGGGATGGCAATGTGTATATCATCTCTCTGGATTCTGGCGAAAATCTCAACGCCCCTGAATTTTGAGGTCAGAGTATCCGCCAATTCCCTCAGCTCTTTGTTGTAGTTGCGCTTTGCGTACCAGCGAGCCAGCCTTGGCCAAATGCCTTCGCCCTTGAAACGCTGCAGTGCCTGAAGGTAGCGCGGCCCCAGGGCATCGTCCAGCTTCCATGATTCCAGTTGACTTGAAAGGTGCATCCACAGTTCTTCCGCATCTGGCATACGATCCATTTCGCCCAGAATCAGGCTCACGGATGTTTGATGTGATCTGTCCAGATGGTCAAGACGCTGGGTGTACTCGGACAGGGTTTCAGAATAATACTCTGTTTCGCGCCTTGGGATACGCCTCCAACTTGGAACATTTGGGATATAGTATTCGCCATCGCCGTAGTCACTGTCATGGCGCAGAGTCGGTCTGCTGCCATTCGGCGCGAGGCTCTTTAACCGCGCCTTCATCAGGCGCGATTCTTCCTGAATCGGAACACTATACTGACGGGCGGCCATGAGTGCTATTTTCCTGGCTTCATCCGCGTTTGATGTGTTTTCAAGCAATGGTAAAAGGGCAAACGCGCTTTTGCCTTCGCCCCTGTCAACGTGACGAGCCATTAAAGCA
>JAIRRD010000004.1 GCA_031256155.1 Holophagales bacterium | reverse complement strand
TTTCGCTTTCATAGTCCATTTACGGCGAGCCAAGCTCGCCTATGGACTATGAGCGGCCGTGATTCGCAAGCGAATCCCGGCATAGCGGTTTGACTACAATAAGTTAAACCGCTATATTCACCGGCATATAAACCACGTTGGCCTATTTGCCGTAACTTTATTTTGTGGGAATAGTTATTCTTTAAAAGAACGGAGGGACTAAAATGCGTCCAGTAACCACAATACTTATCACATCTATCGCTGTTCTGGCAATTTCAACGGGATGCCATGTACCGATAAGGCGCGGTTTAATCAAAAGAGTAGAAACGCGTACGCTGGAGCTAAAACCTGGCGGACATCTATTTGCTTCGGCATTTAACGGCTCAATTTCGGCTGAGGGCTGGGAGCGCGATGAAGTCTGCCTTGTTGCAGTAATACGTGAAAGGCGTGAGGGTGATGTTCATTTTGCCGCTGAATCTAAAAATGGCCGTGTGGAAATAAAAGCTGAACAGAAGGATAGACGCAAGTTTGCCTTTAATTTTGGTGAATCAAGTAGTGCAAGCTACACACTGCAAATTCCAAGGAAGACAATGGTTACTCTTGTTACCTCGAATGATTGGATAGAAATCCGGAGAATTGACAATGAAGTTGACGCTAAGACCAGCAATGGGACTATTACCGCTGATGAGATTGGCGCAAACGCACGGCTTACAACCAGTAATGCGTATATTAAGTCAAGCTCAATCAAAGGCGAGCTTGTGGCAAAGACATCCAATGATTTTCTTGATATCAGAGATGTCCAGGGTGAAGCGGATTTAAGAACCAGCAATGCCAAAATTGAGGTGCGGAATGTCAAGGGCAAGACCAGCGTTATTACGAGTAATGCTTCAATAATCGCCAGTAACATAGAGGGCGATTTAAAAGGCAGAAGCAGCAATGGCAAAATTGACATTCAGCAAATTCTGGGGGCAATAGATTTGAGTACTTCAAATGCTTCCATCAAAGCTGCCTATTTGAACGGAAAGGGGCGAGGTATCCGCTTGTTTACAAGCAATGCAAATGTTGATGTAACACTGGGTGAGGCTCAGGGAATCGTGAAGGCTTTTTCTTCAGGAGACGGGAATAAATCCGTTCATTTTGAAAACCCAAACATCCAATCAACTAAAGAGGATTCTGCAACACGAGCAAAAATAGGAAACAGCGATCAGCTTATTGAGTTTACAACCTCTAATGGAAAAATAACCATACGATAGAAAGAGGTCGGCGAGGGAAATACATGACTGAAAAAAATAATCCGGCATCTGTCCAGAATGTTGATGGCGCAATAGTCGGCAGACATTCGGTGCGGCGTTTTCTTTCCAGGGAAGTATCAAGGGAAACAGTCGTGAGATTATTGGAATTGGGCGCAAAGGCACCATCCGGTACTAATGTTCAGCCGTGGAAAGTGTACGTGTTGACCGGCGAGGCCAAAGACGCGCTGTCAAAAGCCATTGTGAAAAAATTTGATGCAGGGGAGAAGGAAGCCAGGGAATACGATTATTATCCAAAAGTCTGGGAAGAACCCTGGCTCTCCAGGCGCCGAAGCGTGGGAGTAGGCCTATACGGCCTTTTGGGTATTTCAAAAGATGACAGCGAAGGCATGAAACGTCAGACAACCAGAAATTTTCTGTTTTTTGATGCTCCGATTGGTTTGATTTTTACGATGGACAGGCGCTTTGGAATTGGTATGTTCATGGATGTTGGCATGTTCATGGAAAACGTCATGATCGGCGCCCGTGCTCGTGGTTTGGATACTTGCCCTCAGGCATTTTTCGCTGACTACCCGGATACAATAAGAACTTGCCTGGGGATTGGCCAAAATGAAGTTATTGTCTGTGGTATGGCGCTTGGCTATGCGGATCCGGACGCTCCGGAAAACGCGCTTGAAACTGACAGGGAATCAATAGAAAATTTTGCTGTTTTTCGTGGTTTTTGACAGGGGGCAACGATGTCGCAATATGGTGCCATTCAAGACAGAATTCGTTGCAGAGCCTTGCTGGATAAAATTATTCCGGTAGACGAAGCTCTGAAATACTTTAAGCACGGAATGAGTCTGGGATGGTCCGGTTTTACTCCTGCCGGGTACCCTAAAGCAATTCCCATCGCTCTGGCGGATTACGTCGAAAAAAATAATCTGCAAGGGAAAATGCGCTTCAATTTATTTATAGGCGCTTCTGTCGGAGCGGAAACTGAGGATAGATGGGCCTCTTTGGACATGATAGACCGCCGCTGGCCATACCAGACTGGCAAAAGCATCGCGTTGGGTATTAATGACGGGCATATCAGGATGGGCGATAAACACCTGTCCATGTTTGCTCAGGACTTAGGCTACGGTTTTTATACCAAGGATACGGAAACGGGAAAACTTGACCTGGCCTTGATTGAAGTTGGGGCCATTACAGAAGATGGCGGACTGATTCTTGGCACTTCGGGCGGTGTTGTTCCGGAAATATTGATGATTGCGGACAGGATAATTTTGGAAGTAAATACATCCATGCCTTCTCTTGAGGGTATTCACGACATTGTGGTCAATAAAAACCCACCGGATCGGGAGGTGCTGAATATTACAAAAGTAAGCTCAAGAATTGGAACTCCACATGTGCCATGCGATACTTCCAAAATTATCGCGATTGTGGAATCAAAATATCCCGATAAAGGCAGGGGTTTTGCTGATATTGATGAATCCAGCGCCGCTATCGCAGATCACATCATTGATTTTTTTACACATGAAGTAAAGGCGGGGCGTTTACCAAAAAACCTCTTGCCGCTTCAATCGGGAGTGGGTTCAATCGCAAACGCGGTGGTCGGCGGATTGGCAAAGGGGCCTTTTTACAACTTGAGTGTCTATACGGAAGTATTGCAAGATACGATGCTTGATTTATTTGATTCCGGTCGCTTGGACGCGGCATCTTCATGCTCGTTGTCTCTCTCTGAAAATGAGGGGTTCCCGCGTTTTATCGCAAATATTGATAAATATTTTGACAAAATCACACTGCGCCCCTTGTCTGTAGCAAACAGCCCTGAGGTAATAAGACGCTTGGGTGTTATTGCGATGAATACTCCTGTTGAAATAGATATTTATTGCCATGCCAATTCTACGCTTGTTGGCGGAACAAGAATGATTAATGGGATCGGTGGTTCCGGGGATTTTCTTCGCAACGGCTACTTAAAGATAATGCACACGCCCTCAACGCGCCCAAGCAAGACAGACCCCACAGGTATTACATGTATAGTTCCGCATTGCCAGCACATTGACCATACAGAACACGACCTTGATTGTGTTGTGACAGAGCAGGGGTTAGCGGATTGCCGTGGACTTGCGCCAAAAGACCGCGCCAAACTCATAATTGAAAAGTGCGCCCACCCGGAATATCGCCCAATACTGTCTGAATACCTTACGCTGGCCACATCCGAATGCATAAAACGCAAAGTTGGTCACGAACCACAGCTTTGGGACAGAGTATTCAAAATGCAGTTTAATCTGAACCAAAATGGCACCATGAAGATCAAGAACTGGGATATCAGAATTGATCTTTGTGAATCTAGCAATACCGTGTGACCAGCTTGCGATCATCGCCTTGCAATACGTGTAGTAGCAAGGCTTTTGGGGTTACAGTTATTACGCATACCCCCGTTTCTACCCCCAAAACCTAAGTCTTGAATTTATCAAATCTGACACCCATTTGGCAGCCTAGATGGTACACGTTCCAACAGCGGCTGGTATGGTAATCATGCGGGGGACAGACGATAAAGGGCAGACCACAACATTACAGATGCCAGTATAGCAAATACAGGCACACATGAAAATACCTACTGAGCGAATCTACTCACGTCCACCTACCTCCAAGACTATG
>JAIRRD010000003.1 GCA_031256155.1 Holophagales bacterium | reverse complement strand
TTTCGCTTTCATAGTCCATTTACGGCGAGCCAAGCTCGCCTATGGACTATGAGCGGCCGTGATTCGCAAGCGAATCCCGGCATAGCGGTTTGACTACAATAAGTTAAACCGCTATATTCGGTATAAAAGCAACAAGGGTAACCAATGTGAGTACAATGGCGGATTCCGTCTGTATTGTCAGCCACCAGATAACAGCAAACTGCACAACGGACGAACCCAAAAGGGAAAACGCCTGTCCTGCGTAAATAGTGGCAAACTCTTTTTTCAAATTATTCATTAAAACAGTGCCAGTTCCGCAATTTGTACAGCATTGGTTGCTGCACCTTTACGCACGTTGTCAGCTACAACCCAGATATTCAAACTGTTTTCAAAACTATCATCTCGCCGGATGCGTCCGATATATACCAAATCCGTACCCGCAGCTATGGTTGGTATTGGATAGATATTGTTTGCCGGATCATCCATCAGTACAGCACCTGGTGCGGTATCAAGCAGGTTACGCACTTCGGACAAGTCGAAGGATTTTTCCAGGCTGATATTAACAGACAGGCTATGACCTGTGTAAACCGGTACGCGAACTGTTGTTGCTGTGGCTTTTATGCGGGGCGCGTGAAGTATTTTGCCTATTTCCGCAATGAGTTTTTTTTCTTCGCCGGTGTAACCGTCATCCCCAAATCGGTCAATATGCGGAATTACATTGTGGGCAATGGTATATGGAAAATGTTTGGGTGGCTGTCCTGCCAGGGTATCTGTTAAGTCCTGCCACCCATTCGCGCCAGCACCGGAAACGGACTGGTATGTGGAAAAGACAACTCGTTTTACACCAAATTTTTTATGTAACGGATTGAGAGCTACCACAGCCGGAACGGCACAACAGTTTGGGTTGGCAATGATTCCTTTATGCAATGCTATGTCATCTCTGTTCACCTCAGGCACCACAAGCGGCACATCAGGATTCATGCGCCATGCAGAGCTATTGTCCACTACAATGCAGCCTTTTTTGACAGCTATGGGCGCATATTTTTTGCTGAAATCATTTTCTACGGCAAACAACGCGACATCTATACCTCTGTCAAATACATCGGGTGTCAGTTCCTCTATGACCAATTCACGTCCTTCAAATTCTATGGTTTGTCCGGTGGAACGTGCGGACGCAAACAAGTAGAGTTTTTCAATGGGTAGTTTTCGTTCGCAAAGTATTTGTGCAAACATGCGGCCAACCATACCTGTAGCACCTACTATGGCACATCTGAATGATTTCATATTCTATCCCATCTATACATTAAAGTTTGTTTGGTGTTCCGAAGTGCGACATTTGCATATATTTTTCATGCACTGCGTTGACAGCTTTGTCGGCATCACACTCGGCTATCAGTACGGAAATTTTTATCTCTGAAGTAGTAATCATTATAATATTGACATCGCAGTCGTACAGGGCTTCAAACATTGTGGAGGCTATGCCGTAGTTGGATGCCATGCCTGCGCCTACTGCGGACAGTTTGGCTACTTTGTCATCATAACTGAGTGCTTCAAAGCCAATTATGCTGCGGTTGGCTTCCAGCAAAGACAATGTGGTTTTCAGATCGCTCTTTGGCACTGTAAAAGTTATGTCTTTGGTTGTGTTACTGTTAATAGCCTGCAAAATCAAATCTATCGAAATTTTTTCCCGTGCCATTAATGAGAATATCTGATATGCCATTCCTGGACGGTCAAAAATACCTATAACTGAAACACGCGCAATGTCTTTATCTACAGCCAGCCCACTGACATATACTTTTTCCACTTTAGATTCCTCCTTAATCAACGTACCGTCTGCATCTGAGAGGCTTGAACGCAGTACCAATTTCACTCGGTACCGCTGAGCCATTTCTACGGCTCGGTTGTGTAGTACGCAAGCACCCAGCGAAGCCAGATGCAGCATTTCATCAAAGCCTATAACATCTATTTTTTTTGCATTTTTCACTATGCGTGGATCGGCAGTGTATACCCCATCCACATCTGTGTATATCTCACATAAAGCTGCCCCTAATACCGCAGCAAGCGCAACAGCCGTTGTATCTGATGCGCCGCGTCCCAAAGTGGTGATGTCTCCATAACGATTGACACCCTGAAACCCTGCGACGATAACTATATTGTTGCGTTCAAGTTCCGCTGTAATGCGCTCGGTTTCTATATTTTTTATACGTGCATTACCATACTTGCGAGTAGCGTGGATGCCTACCTGTGAAGCATTGAGCGAAATAGCCGGATACCCCTCTTTGTGAATAGCTATTGCCATAAGTGCTGCTGACTGCTGCTCACCTGTGGAGAGTAGCATGTCCAACTCTCTCTTGCTGGCTTCATGATTGATTTCAGCTGCCTTAGCTAATAGTTCATCCGTTACGTCACCCTGCGCTGATAGTACTACAACCACCTTATTCCCTTTTTTGAAAGTGTTTGTAATGCGTTTGGCTACATTTACAATTTTGTCTGCATTGGCAACCGATGAACCGCCGTATTTCTGTACAATCAGCAAATTATGACCCCCATATAGCTATTTTCGCTTGTATTGCTCGCTTAACGGCAGACAAAGCCCGCCTGCAAACAAATACTGACATTTCGGTTCAACTACAATAAGTTGAACTGCTGCATTATCCAATCTATAGCGGTTCCATACGCAATACATAAGGCACTCTGAAATGACTTGGCTACTCATCTGATTTAGTTGGCTCAAATATACGCAGAATACGCGGTTCGCCAATAAAAACCTTGCTTTCTGCCAAACGTGCCAGTTTTTCAATGGTTTTATTTTCCGGCTCACACTGCGATAACCAGGCCAGTTGACCTGAATATTCCGAGATTTCAACAATGGAAGCAGGTTCCATGTATTCCTGGATGAGAGACATGGCACGTTCTCTGTCGTTAAAGGATACACGAATCATTTTTTGCCTTCTGTAGCTTGACAATGGAAGAAGCATTGCCGATTCAGTTGACCAGATATGCTCAATATGCTGATCCAGATGTTTGGAGATGTCCACTATATCACTGACTACTGCGCTGGCTGTGGGTAATTTTCCTGCGCCTCTGCCAAAGAACATAACACTATCTGTCATTCTGGCTTGCACCAGCACACCATTGAATACATCCGCCACCATGGACAAAGGATGGCTACTGTGAATCAACATTGGTACCGTCAGTGCTTCTATTCCCATAGAAGTGATGCGTCCATCCGCCATCAGTTTTATCACATATCCGAAATGCGTCGCAAAAGCGAAGTCTTCCTGAGTTAGTGCTGTGATGCCTTCGGTATGTATGGCTTCATAGTTCACCTGCCGGCCAATCGCAAGTGAAAGTAAAATAGCCAATTTGCGGCAACTATCGTAACCTTCTACATCTGCTGTTGGATTTTTTTCCGCGTACCCGCGTTCTTGTGCTTCTGCCAGAGCTTCCTCAAAATTCTTATTAACCATGCTCATTTGCGTAAGGATGTAGTTGGTTGTACCGTTCAAAATACCTGCTACACCAATAACCTCATCTGTTGTCAGAGATAAGTTCATAGGCCGCACAATCGGGATTCCGCCTCCAACACTGGCTTCAAACATAAAATTCAGCCCGCGCTCCTTCGCAAGAGCCAGCAATTCGGCACCATGCTTAATTACAAGCTCCTTATTGGATGTGCAAACATGCTTATTTGCCAGTAATGCCTGCTTTACATAGGAATATGCTGGTTCAAGCCCGCCGATAGCTTCGGCAATAATTTGAATGTCCTTATCTTTTAAAATATCCGCATAATCACTTGTCAGAACTTTTTCAACAGGATTGCCCGGGAATTTGCGTGTATCCAGTACACGTTTGACTTCAATGGGCTGACTCGCTTTTCTTTCAATGTATGTACGGTTTTGCGCCAGTACTTGCCAAATACCTGAACCGACAACTCCATAACCCAAAATAGCTACATATATCAAATCATTACTCCTAGAGCATTTTGCGCTTGTGATGCTCTCTTTACGGCAAGCAAAGCTTGCCTGAGAGCACTACGCAGCTGTGATTTGCAAGCAAACCCCAGCTTAGAGCAGTTTAGCTTCTCAAAGTTAAACTGCTCTATTTGACGTAATATAACAAAACTGAGGCGCTTACAACTTTTAACCATTTTTATCCGGGGACGCAATTTTTTCGAGTGCTTGTCTCAGATCGGCTATGAGGTCATCTGTGTCTTCAAGTCCCACACTAAAGCGAATCAGGTTTTCTGTTATGCCTGCTTTAAGTTTTTGTTCTGCGGCCATGTCTGAGTGCGTCATGGTGAATGGATGCTCTACCAGGGAAGTCGTACCTCCGAGGCTTACGGCCAGCTTTATACATTTAACTGCGTTGAGGAAGCGGTATGCCTCTGCTTCCCCGCCTTTGACGCAGAAACATATCAAGCTACCGCTGCCTGTGAACTGCTGTTTCAGGAGTTCATTCTGGTACTGACCCATACCGGGGAGACCCGGATAGGCCACTTTTTCTACCGAAGGATGCGTGAGGAGAAATTCGGCCAGTCTGGCGGCTGTCTTCTGCTGGTTTTCCATCCTCAGCTGGAGAGTGCTAAGGGAACGGTGGATAAGCCACGCAGTGTCAGGGTCAGAGTTGGAACCAAGTATTGTTCTGAATGTCTTTATCTGGGTTATCAGTTCCCTGCTACCCATGGAAAAGCCAGCGATAAGATCAGAATGTCCACCAAAGAACTTTGTTGCAGAATACAAAACAATGTCAGCTCCCAGCTTAAGTGGGCTGGAAAATATGGGGCCCATCATGGTATTGTCAACAATGACCAGAATCCTTTTGTCGGGTGTGGAATACTTTTTAGCTATTTCCGCTGTGCCGGGAACGTTGCAGACCATCATTGTTGGGTTTGCTGGAGATTCCAGGTATATGGCCTTTATCGTTGGGTCGTCCTTGACTATGTTATCAATGACATCCGTTTTTGCGCCAATTGGAAAGCATTTGGCATTGATGTTGAAACGGGGCAGTATGTTGTTGAAAAAATGTTCGGTGCCGCCATAAATGGGTTCGCAAAATAAAATGGTGTCCCCTGACTTTAAAAAAGTCAGACAGGTGCTGGTTACGGCCCCCATGCCACTTGAGAATAAAGCGGCTTCTTCGGCACCATCCCATGCTATGGCTCTTTTTTCCAATATCTCGCAGGTGGGGTTGCTGACGCGGGAATAGATGGGTGCCGGCGTTTCGCCCTCTTTTGCGGGGGATATGCCGTAAACGATTTCAAATGCCCGTTTACCTTCCTCTGCATCATTGAAAAGATAGGTTGATGAGCGGAAAAGGGGGGGGATGACTGCGCCATCGGAGCGCCTGGGGTCATAGCCATCGTTGAAAATAGAAGTCTGCGGCTTTATGTCATGGTTTTCCTGCATTCAACCCTCTGATCGCAAAAATGCGATGTGCAGTAATTGATGCTACAGGAAGTTGCCCTCTGTGCCAATGATAGATATAGCGGTTTAACTTATTGTAGTTAAACCGCTATGCCGGGATTCGCTTGCGAATCACGGCCGCTCGTAGTCCATAGACGGGCTTGGCTCGCCGTAAATGGACTATGAAAGCGCAAATTGCTATAAGGGAGTTTGAGAGGAGTGAGTTGTAGCAGTTCAACTACAATAAGTTGAATTGATATATTCATTGCAATGCGTTTGGCCATTCTATGTGTATTCTTTCGTTTGCTAATTTGTGCCAGTGCTCTGATTGAATCACGCCTTCGCCATGCGAAAGGCGCTCGAAGTGGCTTTGAATGTGGCAGAGTGTGCGCGGTATAGCTTGTGCGTATCTGGTTTTATTTTGGCGAAGCTGAAAGGCGAATGTGCCAAGGGCTTTTAAATTGCGCTGCAATGCAACGGAATTCAACTCGCTCCAAAAATCAATGTCTGAGTTAAAACTGGCTTTCATTTTGGACACAATAATTTGCTTGGCTTCCATACTCCAATCCCAGTAGCCATCAAATAAAATGGAGGCCAGATCGTATGTGGCTGGCCCTAGGCGGGCATCTTGAAAATCAATGGTCACGGGTCTGTGGCCTGAAACCATGAGGTTGCGAACATGAAAGTCCCTGTGAACCAAATATTTCGCCTTTGGTATTAAATACCCGTGAATTTGTTCCATCATTCGATCCAGCCATAGGGGTGGTTTTTTTTGTAAAAGACCATTGAAAAAGTGTTCTCTGCAAAAGGACCACTCAAAATCAAACTTGGCTTTGTCAAAAGAACGAAGCATAAAAAAGGATTCTTTGGGAGCCGCCATGGTCAATGGGCCAATCCAATCCAGCAATTCCACGGCGACCCTATCAGCCCAGAACAACTCTTCTTGCGGAAAGTGCGCCATATGGTCTTCAAGTGAACAATCGCCAAGGTCTTCTAACAACATGGCTCTATGATAATTATCATATTTATAAATTTCGGGTACACGCAATATTGTATTCACATAGCTGTGAAGTGAAATGAAATCTTGAAAAGGGTCATCAATGCCTGGAATGATGTCGGGATATAAAACAAGAATGACCGTGTCGCCCGATGGCTGTTTGGCGCGAAAATAACGCCTTGTACCAACATCGCCAAGCATTGGGCTTAGTTCTGTTAAATTCCACGCTACGGCAACTTTATCTAATCGTTCGTCCATTAGTCATTTTAACGCCAGACGAACCTGATTTTTAGCATCAAGGAACCAGAATGCGTCATGGTCTTTTGCATCGGGATAAAGTTCGGCACCAGGGCCTAGAATACATCGTGTAATTTTCCGTGATTCAACAGCGGTCGGATGAATATAGCATCCCGAAACGCGACCTTCATAATCTGGAGCCAGTTTGTCGGCAGCATGAATCAACTGATCCGGCGTACCAATTTCCAGCCAATGAAAGGGCTCGACAACTATGCCCAGATGGTTGGAATAAGCAGCCAAAAAATCTCTTACGTCAAAGCATTTTTCCGGTATGGCACTGGCTGCCTCAGAACTCCAACATGCAGCACCGGTAAACAGATAAGGCCCCTTTGGGCCTTTTGTCCCACGAGGTAAAACCCTTCCGTCTGCATTCAGGTACAACTCAGTCCACGGGCCGCCGGGGTGAGGGACTAACAGCCAACTGACACCGGCACTTCTTGAAACATGTTCACAGCGCAGATGCGCCCAAGGTACATCAGCTATTACATCAGCATTCCAAACCAACAGTCCCTCCGATGCAATGCGACTTGCAACGCGCCGGAGCGGCTCACCTGTTCCAAGCAATACTTCTTCTTCAATTACTTCAATGTCCTCAGCAATGGATTTAATAATATTGACGTGATGATGGGCGTTACACGCAATTTTTACGCATCCGGCATATCTCAGAGCATCAGCGGCCCACTGTAACAGCGGTCTGTTTCTGAGAGTCCAGGCTGGTTTCGGTAGTGCGGATGAGAGTGGCCCCATCCTGGTACCAAGGCCCGCCGCAAATATAAAAGCATCTATACTGTTCATCAGGATTTTGAATTAATTGGTTTGAATAAGAATTTCCTGGGTGCCATGCCGCTCATCTCCAGTACACGGACTTGCCATTCCTGAATAGTGATTTCATCATCAATACGAAGCACCCTGCCCAGCCTCTCCTGAAAATACCCACCAAGCGTCACGGCATCGGTGTCGACTTCCAGCTTTAGTCCAAGCTGATCTTCCAACTGCTCCAACGTCACTGTTCCCTGTGCCAGCCAGGCACCGGAGTTAATACGTGTAAGCTGTGTCACTTCATTATCAAACTCATCCTGTATTTCACCAACCAATTCCTCAATTACGTCCTCCAGCGTCACAATTCCGTCCACTCCGCCATGCTCGTTTACCACAAGCGCTAGGTGCTGTTTTTTTCGCTGAAAATCCAACAAAAGGTCTTGTATGCGGCGCATTTCCGGCACAAAAAACGCTGGGCGAGCCAATGACTTCAAATCAGGTTCTTCTTCATCACGCAAGCGCCATAACAGATCTTTCAGGTGGATAACGCCAATCACATGATCCAGGTCGCCATCTACCAGCGGAATGCGCGAATGCTCTGTATCACGTATAAAAGCTAAATTTTCTTTAAAGTTTTTACGAATATCCACAGTGGCAACACTGCCTCTGGGGATTGCAATCTCTATAATTGTGCGCTTGGAAAAGCTGAACACGTTCTCAATCAATTCGGCTTTGTTAAGTTCCAGTTCACCGCTTGCCTGGCTGTGGGCAAGTAATCGCTTAAATTCGTCTTCAGAAGGCAAAAGGTCTTCGGGATACTCGCTTCCCATGGGCAATCCTAACAATCGCTCAACCCAACGGCTAAGGGTTGAAAGAGCGATTGTAAGAGGGCTGGAAAAACGAGACCAGAATAACAGCGGCTTGGCTGTCCTCAATGCCCATAGCGTTGAATTGCGAATGGCAAAACTTCGCGGGACTAATTCGGCAAGCACAACATTAATGGTGGTCATGATTATAAGGGCTGTAAAAGAAGCCAGTCCCACGGAAATGCTGGACCATGGAATAAAACCTGAACCCGGCATAAAAACCAGCCAATCCCTTAAACATTTGGCTAACAAATCTTCACCCAGCGCACCAAAGCCAACTGCACAAAGGCTTATTCCTACCAGAATAGAAGAAAGATGAGTCTGCAAATGGCGCTGCACTTCCAAGGCATGATGCGCCCGTGAGTCCTTTTCCAACAGTGATTCAAGCTGTGTTGGTCTGACACGCACAATCGCAAATTCGGCCAAAACCAAAAAAGCTCCCAGGATCAGCAGCAAAACTATGAAAAGCAGGCGGCCAGCCACCATTATGAACCACCTTCTGTAGCAAGATTGCCGACCAGTAATTTTGTCAATGCTTCCCTTGCTTCATCCATACCGCTCAATACCGAGCGAATTTCTTCCTGTCGCGTATTGATAAAAGAAATCAAGTTTTGTCTTTGACTCTCAAAATCTTCTGTCAATCGCCGTATTTCTTCACTGTGGGCGGCGCGGATGAATTCCAGTTCTTTTGTCTTTGCGGTGCAAACATCTTCCAATTCGCTGATCCGTTTGCGAGTTGCTGGTCCTGAATCTTGATAATCATCCAGGCGAGATATAAGGAGCCTGCGTTCAGTTTCAACACGCACTTCAAATTCCTGCTCAAGGCGATGTCTGCTCTCCTCAACATCCAACAACTGTTGCAACAGTTCTTCCTTCGATTTGAGAAACGCTACTGCCTGCAAATTTTTTTCTGCAATTTCCTGAGTTAATGTTTCAATTTGCTGTAACAGAGTTTGTTTTTCCGCTATAGCACCTTTTAAACGATTGCGCAAACTTTCATTTGCATAATCTTCCAAAGATGCGCCCGATTCTAAATATTTTAATTGTTTTTCGGCTTCTTGCAAACGGCACTGTAGGGCCTCTGCATTTTTTTGATGCGCTTCCAACTCTTCAATGTTGACGGTAATAGAAGTGTTGCGGTGTTGTAGTTCCTGGTTTTCTTCTTGAAGTTCTAGCAGAACGGCAGTCTTTGCCTGTAATTCAGCTTCCAGATTATGGACTCTGGCCTCTAAGTCATCAGTTGAAGTTAAAAGTCCTTGCTGGTCTTTGGCCTTTGACAAATAATTATGTGTCGGGGTGAGGTCTTCATGTACTCCTATTTTCTCAAGAGTAGCGGTGATTGTATTATTTTGGTTTTGTGTTTCCTGATTTTCATGCCGACCTTCTATCAACCAAGCTGTTTCAGCTTGTGGCTCAATCACAGGCGAAACTGGCAATGATTCATCCTCTTTTGTCAGCTCTATGCTGTTTGAGCTTTTAAGGCGTTCTTCACTCGTATGGACCTCAATAGGAGCGTCATATGCGTTGTCCAAATCAGATGCCTTTGAAGGCATAAAAGCCTTTAACTCGGAAATCAATGCGCCAGTTTCAATGGGCTTAAACAGGTAAAGATCAGCGCGAACCCTTAATTTACCATGTCTGACAAAATCTTCTTTGGTAGCTTTAGAGCTGATTAACGCGATTTTGAGACTTGACAGGGAAGAACGGTTGCGAATACTTGCACACACTGCATAACCGCGATTTTCAGCAACTTCTACCCCAATCAAAATCGCAGCGTAACCGCCATCCTCCAACACCTTTATAATGTTGTCATGGCTGTCTATGTAATCCACATCAAAATCGAATTCAAGTGCCAACCTGTGTTCATCAATAAACGTGCTGTCCGTGTCTAGAACCAGCAACCGTTGCCCCATAGCGCAATCCTTGCCTAAACAAGTATTCTACATTGATTTCAAACTTATGGTATCAAGCAACAAATTCCATATCGAAATTGCGGAACGCAATTTCGATATGGAATTTTTCGGGGTAATCTTCAATAACTGTAAAGTGTAAACCCTTTTTATTTTAGTCAAATTCCCGACTGTACCTCGTCATATCAACAGACTTCATTCCACATGCAATGGCACATTTCATGTGGAATTGTTATTATTTATTTGTTTGCATTGCCGGAATAGCTACAGAAAAAGGCTCTGAGAAACCATCTGAACCTCTGCCCTCTCTTGCCCGAAGCGACAGAATGATGGCTTTGCCGTTGAACTTTTGAACTTCGCTGCGAAATTCATCAATATTCTTAATTTCTTTGGTTCCAACACTCTGAATAATCATTCCGGCAGCCAGTCGCTTATCTGAAGCTGAAGAACGAGGCTGCACCTTAGTAATAACAACGCCGGTGACATCATCTGGAACTTGATAGGTTCTGCGTGTCTGAGCGTTCAAGGCCTCGGCCCTGAATCCATAAGTTTTTTCTAAATTCAAACTACCAGCAGATTCTTTCCTAGAGCTATCAGTTGAAGAACCATCGTCTGAATCACTATCGCGATCTATATTTCTGCGGTCGCCAAGTGTCACGGAAATTATCTGTCTGCGTCCATTGCGAATCAATTCCAACTTAACAACATCGCCATCACGACGGGAGGCAATTGCGTCAACAAGATCGCTGCTTGATTTAACGGGCTTACCATCAACGCCGACAATCACATCCAGGCGCTTAATACCGACTTTTTCCGCAGGCGATGATTTAGATACACCCTGAACCAACGCACCTTCGCTTGCATTTAAACTTTCCTGAAAATCTTGATCAAGGTCACTTGTGTTAACACCAAGCCAGCCACGGCTTAAAGGTTTGCCCGTGCGAAGTTCGCGCAGTATGTGTTTAACGGGTGTGATTGGCACTGCAAATCCAATATTTTGGCCATCTGCACGAATCGCGGCATTGATACCAACCGCTTCACCATTGAGGTTAAACAAAGGTCCACCACTATTACCCCGATTAATAGCAGCATCAGTCTGCAAAAAACCGGCAACCAAATTGTCATCAGCGCCCATAACATTACTTGTCCGTCCTTTGGCGCTGATAATCCCCTGAGTAACAGTATGCTCCAGGCCCAATGGGTTACCTATTGCAACAACCCATTCACCGACTTTGATGGAATCCGAATCTCCTAATTTCACATAGGGAGCATGTTGAATATCAATCTTTATCAGAGCAACATCCAGAGCCTTGTCTTTACCAATGACAATGGCCGGATAGCGCTTACCATCAGTTGTTTTAACAACAATTTTCGGATTCTCGCTGCCATTTATACCTTCAACAACGTGACTATTTGTCAGAATCTCGCCATCATGGCTAATAAAAAAGCCAGAACCTCCGCTCGTTCGGGGGATTTCCGTATCATCTTGCGAAGGATTCTGCCTGGGTGTCGGCCCATAGAAATAATCAAAGAAGCTGTCTGGACCAGAGAAAAAACGATTATTGTTTCTGACTTTGACATAGCTGATGTTTTCAACGTACACGACCGTTGGATTCAGTTTTTCAGCTATTTCCACAATGGGCTGCATATGGTCAAGAGGTCTGACGTTTACAGCAACAGGTTTGTCCGCCTGAGCCGTGACGATCCAGCCACGCCCAAGCCCCATTCCAATGGCCATGCAGACGGACGCAAACACTGTCAATCCAACTACCTGCTTTATCTGACTATTCATGTCACTCCTTATATCAAATCAAAAGCACAAGAATGTTCAAGGCGGATAAAATCCATCCCACAAGCAACTCTTAGCCCCAAAATGATACAAGATTGGAAAAGGTTTCCACTGGAAAAAAAACAAACCTTGTGATAGCTTGTAATTTTCAATGGCGGCTGTAGTTCAGCTGGTTAGAGCACAGGATTGTGATTCCTGGTGTCGGGGGTTCGAGTCCCCTCAGCCGCCCCATTAAATATTTATGGCTCGTGACTTTCAATCCTTCCTCAACCAACTTGAATCGGCCAGTGAATTAAAGCGCGTATCTGTAGAAGTAGATCCATACTTGGAAATAGCCGCAATTGCCGATAAAATTGTGAAACAGCCGTCAGGCGGCAGTGCTTTGCTGTTTGAACATCCAACAAACAATCAAATACCAGTGGCGATAAACGTGTATGGAAGCCGTCTGCGCATGGAAATGGCACTTGGTCTTGATAAAAACGAGCGCGGTTTGGACTATGTCGGAGACCGCATAGAAAAACTATTTGCCGAAGCGCTTCCTAAACCCGGCGGCGGATTTTTTGATAAACTCACAAAACTGCCGATGTTAGCAAGTATATCCGCCTGGATGCCAAAGACCGTCCGCAGCGGTATATGTCAGGAAATAGTAAAGAAAGGACACGACGTCAAACTCAGCGAACTGCCTGTACTCACAACCTGGCCGGAAGACGGCGGCCCTTTCATAACTATGGGCATGAGCCATGTTTGCTACAAAGACGGACGGCGCAACATGGGGCTTTATCGTCTGCAGGTTTACGATGATGTCACACTAGGTTTCCACACCCAACTTCACCATGACGGAGCTAAAGCAAAAAGCGGTTATTTGCCCGGCGAACGTATGCCGGTCGCCGTTGCGTTTGGCGGAGACCCGGCGCTGCTGTATGCCGCAACTGCCCCACTTCCGCCATTTATCTCAGAAGTCATCTTCACAGGTTTCCTGCGCGACAGCGGCATTGAAATGGTCAAATGCATTACTAACGATATAGAAGTGCCTGCGGATTCGGAACTTGTGATAGAGGGCTGGGTTGACCCGTCTGAATTGCACAGAGAAGGCCCCTTTGGCGACCACACCGGTTATTACAGCCTGGCAGACGATTACCCTGTAATGCACGTTGAGGCCATAACACATCGCCGGAATTTTGTTTATCCGGCAACAGTAGTTGGTCGTCCGCCCCAGGAAGACGCGTACCTTGGATTAGCCACTGAGCGCATATTTCTCCCTCTTTTGCGCCTGATGCTCCCCGAAATACGCGATATGCACCTGCCAGCGGCGGGAGCGTTTCATAACTTGGTAATCATAAGCATGAAAAAAGAGTATCCGGGCCATTGCAATAAAGTGATTCATTCCATTTGGGGCATGGGGCAAATGATGTTTACCAAGTGCATTATCATTGTTGACGAAGACATTGACCCACATGACATGCGGGAAGTTCTGTTTCGCATAACATCCAATGTTGACCCAAAACGTGACATGCTGTTCACAGAAGGCCCGTTAGATGTCCTGGACCACGCCAGCGACACATTTTCATATGGCAGCAAAACAGGAATAGACGCCACGCGAAAAAACAAACCCTTTGACAGTTACAAGAGAGAATGGCCTAAAGACTTGGTATTCACAAAAGAAATAATAGAAAAAATTGAAGCCCGCTGGAACGAATACGGGATATAGTGAATGCACTTTACAACCGTAACAACCGGGTATGCATCGCCTACGCCTCCCATAGCGCTCCCCGCCTGTCGGCGGTTCGCTCCATTACGGCACAGTCTGACGCATCCGCGCGTTTTACTTGTGGAACGTTGTTATGCTCTACAAGTAAAACGACTACATGCAAAAATACAGGTGGATTCATGAATCTGGAAATCGAACGCAAATTCCTTGTAAATACAGATTTATGGAAACCCATAGATGAAGGTACTTATTACAAACAAGGATATATCAGCGCAAGCGTTGAAAGTGTCATAAGAGTACGCATCGCCGGGCAAAAGGCTTTTTTGGGTATAAAAAGCCTGATTGCAAATTTTACCAGATGCGAATTTGAATATGAAATCCCTGATAAAGATGCAGAACTCCTATTGGAACTGTTTTGCAAAAAGCCTCATATAGAAAAGCATCGCCACAGAGAAACCCACAACGGCAAGCTGTGGGAAATTGACGTTTTTCACGCAGAAAATGATGGACTGATTGTTGCTGAAATTGAACTGGAGTCTGAACGCGAAGATATAGTGCTACCAGAATTTGTCACAGACGAAGTCTCAACAGATCAAAGGTATTTCAACTTCAGCCTGCACAAAAACCCATTTAAGCAGTGGGGCGGCAATTCCATTTGATACGGCGCAGTCTGGCGCATCCACACATTTTACTTGTGGAGCATTGTTAGGCTCCACAAGTAAAACGACTATAACAACTATTCAGCAGATTCTTTTCTGATTTCTTTTAAGCGTCCAGCCTTACCCAGTTTTTCACGTAAGAAGTAGAGTTTAGCGCGCCGCACCTTACCATGGCGTAGTACTTCCATCTTGCTGATTGTTGGGCTGTTAAGCGGGAAAATACGTTCTACTCCCACGCCGGAACTAACTTTGCGCACTGTAAAAGAGGTTCTTGTTCCGCCGCCGCGGATACCAATGACAACGCCCTGGAAAATCTGAATACGTTCTTTTTCACCTTCCTTGACCTTGACGTGAACCTTTACGGTATCGCCAGGTGTGATTCTTGGAAGGTCTTTTCTGACAAGGCCAGCTTCAAGACGGTCGATAATATTCATGACAACTCCATTTGAGCCAGCGGTCCTGTAAAAACGCTCTCAGGACATGGCACGAAAAAAACCGCATCGCGGATTCATTAGTTTATCTAAAAACAAGTATTTGCCAAGCGCAAATTTCTAAACAAAGCCCTTCCATCCCTTTGGCTTGTCTTTATCGCAATCCTCAGGATGCTCTGCTTGCCATGCGGCCCATTGTTCCGAGCTCGAAAGTTCATTAACCCGGTCTCTAAGAAAAAGATTCCACAAATCAGGTCTCATTTTTTTTGTGCGTATCATGGATTCCCTTAAACGCCAAAGCGCAACGGCAGAATGATTACCGCATCTGAGAACTTTAGGTACATCAATGCCCTCAAACATCTCAGGGCGCGTGTAGTGGGGGTAGTCCAACAAACCATTGGCAAAGCTGTCTCGTTCAGCGCTTTCATTATTCCCCAGCACCCCTGGTAGCCACCTGCACACCGCATCAATGAGAAACAGCGCAGGCAATTCACCGCCCGAGACAACGGCCTCGCCGATACTGATTTCTTCGTCCACATAAAGTTCTATCGCCCGCTGGTCAGCCCCCTCATATCGGGTACAAATGAGTATTAGCTGAGAAAAACCTATCAGTTCCAACACCTTTTTGTGCGTTAGCGGAGGTGCGGCAGGGCTAAAGTGGATTATTTTTCTTGGCTCAAACACCGAGACACTTTTCAACGCATCTCTCAGTACATCAGGGCAAAGCACCATTCCCGGGCCGCCGCCAAATGGGGCGTCATCAACGTGAGCATGAACATTATCAGCAAAAGCTCGAAAATTATATATATTAAGTTGATGCCCTAATTCCCTGAAAGCCCTTCCGGTAACACCTAGGCGGGCAGCGTCAAAAAATTCAGGAAATAATGTCAAAACGTCAAACTGCATAAAAGAATCCAGTGTCAGAATAGCCTATAGCTCAAATGTCAAATGTCTGGAGCAATTTCACTCCATATCTCGTCGTTTTCAATTTCCGGCTTATCAGATATTAGATAGTTCTCGCCACTCCATGCTCCAAGGTCTATCAGTTTGCAACGCTCGCTACAAAAAGGCCGCCAGGGATTATTTTCCCATTGAACAGAGCATCGGCATATCGGGCAACTGTATCGCTTCATTCCATCAGATTATAGCACTTCGAGTTATTGTAGTTGAACCGCTATTTTGTCTTTTGCTCTTCAAGTTTGACTTTATGCGATATTCCTGCCTCAAGTTTGCCGGAGAGTGCTGCATTTGTGATGATATTTGGCGAGAACGCCTTGTGTTTTGGCGGATTGTTTTGACCTTGAATCATTACCAGTTGAACACTCTCAAAAAAAGAAGCGAATCATATTGAAATAATTGAAAAATATAAATTTGATAATGATAGACTAAAATTTTATTACTTTTATTACTAAACTATGCTTGACAAAAAAATTTCTATGCCCATACTTAAATTATGGGGTGTAGGCATCCCTGAGTTTTGCAAAAAGGTGTTGTATGTCTTTTTTAGAACTGGCGAAGAAGCGGTATTCTGTTCGTAACTTCAAGCCAAATGCTGTAGAACAGGAAAAACTGCAAACTATTTTGGAAGCTGGGCGCGTTGCGCCAACAGGAGCCAACTGTCAGCCGCAAAGGCTTGTGGTCATCCAACGGCAGGAATACCTTGAAAAAATATCCAAAGCGACCAATACCTTTGGTGCGCCTTTGGTAATCCTGGTTTGCGCTGAGCGTGAAACGGCGTGGATCAGGCCTTTTGATGGCAAAAACATATTGGATATTGACGCGAGCATTATTACAGACCACATGATGCTGCAAGCCACTGAACTGGGTTTGGGCAGTCTGTGGATATGCTACTTCAATCCTGACGTTCTTAAGAAAGAGCTAAATCTCCCAAACGCATGGGAACCGGTGAATATTCTTGCCATCGGTTATGCAAATGACAAAGCAGCTTCGCCTGATCGCCATCAAACCACACGCAAACCGCTCAAAGAAACTGTTTTCTTTGAAACGCCTCAATCAGTCAAATGACCATCTTTGACTAAACAAAGGAGCTAAAATGGGTAAAATAATCGGAATTGACCTTGGCACCACTAATTCCTGCGTAGCCGTAATGGAGGGCGGGCAGCCAAAAATCATCCCAAACGCTGAAGGCACAAATACAACTCCGTCCGTAGTTGGATTCAATCCAAAAACTTCTGAGCGTCTGGTTGGCGCTACAGCAAAACGGCAAGCAGTTGCCCAGCCGAAGAGTACTGTCTTTTCAATCAAGCGTTTTATGGGCTTGCCCTTCGCGGATTCCGATAAAGAACAGCGATTAGTTCCATATGCCGTTGAGCGCTCCAACAAAGGCGGCTGCTCCATAGCCGTTTTGGATAAACAACTAAGCCCGGAAGAAATCAGCGCTATGATCCTCACCAAAATGAAAGACACAGCGGAAGCCTATCTTGGCGAAAAAGTGACAGAAGCGGTAATCACTGTTCCCGCTTATTTCAACGACGCTCAACGCCAAGCGACCAAAGACGCTGGAGCTATTGCCGGACTAGAAGTCAAGAGGATTATCAACGAGCCAACAGCCGCCGCCTTGGCTTACGGACTGGATAAAAAGAAAGATGGCACCATAGCCGTTTTTGACTTTGGGGGCGGGACATTTGACATTTCCATCCTTGAAGTTTCAGAAGGCGTTGTTGAAGTCAAATCTACCAATGGCGATACACACCTTGGTGGAGACAATGTTGACCAAGCCATCATTGACTGGTTGTTGGAAGAATTTCAGAAAACTGAAGGCATAGACCTCCGCAAGCAAGCCGATGCCATGCAACGCCTCAAAGAGGCTGCCGAGAAAGCAAAGTGTGAGCTATCCAGCACCACGCAGACTGATATCAATCTGCCTTACATCACTGCCGACAACAGTGGTCCTAAGCACTTAACCGGCACACTCAGCCGAGCTAAATTCGAGATGATGATTCAGTCCATACTCGACAAACTCAAAGTCACCTGTGAAAACGCTATGAAAGATGCCAAACTGAACCCTTCACAGATTGATGAAGTAGTGATGGTTGGTGGCTCTACCCGCATTCCAAAAGTGCAGGAAATGGTCAAAACCCTGTTTAACAAAGAGCCTAACAAGAGCGTCAACCCAGATGAAGTAGTTGCCGTTGGAGCCGCTGTCCAGGGCGGCGTCCTTGCAGGCGATGTCAAGGGCGTACTGCTTCTGGATGTCACGCCACTATCACTTGGTATAAACGCAAACGGCGGTCAGATGAGCGTCATTATCCCGCGCAACACAACCATTCCAACACGCAAAAGCGAGGTTTATACAACAGCGGTTGACAACCAGCCCGGCGTTGACATTGAGGTATTCCAGGGCGAGCGTCCATTAGTTGAAGGCAATAAACTGCTCGGCCAATTCCATTTAGGTGGCATTCCGCCCGCACCGCGCGGCATGCCTCAAATCGAAGTCACTTTTGACATTGACGCCAACGGCATTGTCCATGTAACAGCAAAAGATAAAGCCACAGGCAAAGATGCCAGCATCACACTCACAGGCTCAACCGGACTTTCCAAAGATGAAATTGAAGCCAAAGTCCGTGAAGCTGAAAGCCACAAGAACGATGATGAAAAACGCAAAAAGCTGTTGGAAGACAAAAACGTCTTAGATCAAACCATCTATCAGCTTGAAAAACTGCTGAAAGAAAATGGCGATAAAATCCCCGAAACAGACAAAAAAGAAATCGAAGATGCCATTACCCAAGGCAAAGAAGCTCTCAGTAGTCTGGATGCCGACAAAATCAAACAAGCCCTTGAAAACTTAAATAATAAGAGTCACAAGATGGCAGAACACCTGTACAAACAGGATGCTCCTTCAGCCCCATCAGCATCGGCCCCATCGGAAGAAAAGAAAAAAGACGACGATGTTATTGATGCGGAAGTTGTTAATTAGGTCGTGTTGACGTTATAGCAGTTCAACTTATTGTAGTTGAACTGCTATATACAAGAAATTGTGATTGTTTTGGCCGCTTCTATTGATTTTGCAGTTGACTTACTTAAGTATGGACTAATAATCTTAAAGCACTACACTGTTGTACGGGTTTTCAGATATTTACAGGGGTCATACAACCATGATAGTTCTTGAATCGCATAATCTATCAAAGCAATATCAAGGTGTTTTTGTTATTAGTGATTTCTCATTATCGCTTCACTCTGGAGAAATCACATGTATTATTGGTAACAATGGATCTGGCAAATCAACAATTCTGGGAATGTTATCAGCTATAATTAAACCAACCACTGGAAGCATTTCAGTTCTTAATCAGGAACTTAATCTAAATAATGGCCATCTTAAACGGCACTTGGGTGTTATGCCAGAATCACTAGCCTTAGTTGATGTGCTTACAATTAAGGAAAATTTATTGTTGGTGGCCAATGCTTATGGAATAGATAAACAAGATTCTCTTTTCAGGTCTGAATATTTATTAAACTATTTTGATTTGCTTAAATATCAAGAATATTTTCCTTATCAGCTTTCTTTTGGAACTAAAAAGAAAGTTGCACTTTGCCTTGCATTACTGCACAGTCCAAAAATTTTAATTTTAGACGAACCCTTTGAAGGAGTTGATGTAATTTCTTCGAATCGTATACAATCACTCCTCAAATTATTATCAAAAAAAGGCATCGCCATCATCATTGCGTGCCATCAATTTAATCTATTGGAAAAAATCATAGATCGTTGTGTTATACTTTCTTCTGGAAAGGTGCTTATTGATGAATATTATCATAACATTATTTCTTCAAATACAAATCTTGAATCTTTTTATTTTAAATTTAATCCACCATTGGAAATGAGGGATATAGAATGGATCGACTTATAAAACTAGTTTACCAAGAATGTTCAATTATTTGGCGCTCTAAAGCAAGCTCGTTTAACAAATATTCATCACTAATTTTTATTATTGTACTGGTACCATTATGGGTTCGACTAATAGACTATATTACTCTACTAATTAAAAATAATTCTCATACTTCAAATATTATTATATTAATTCTTTATTTGATATGGATAATTTTATGGACAATAATAAATAAACCGGTATTACCAACAGTTTTTCCTCAACTACCATTTTCAAAAATCGATCTGATTTTCATCAGATTTATAAATGCCATAGCCTCTCCAGTTACTTTTTTATTATTGTTTTTTAGTGTTCATGTGCATTTGATTTTTAAAAGTTTTAATTATCATTTTAGTTTAATTGGATTTCTGACTATCTGTCTAAGTAGCGCTTTACTTGCATCTACACTTCGAGATTTACTTATTAAATATAGAATTTTTCGAATATTTTTGTTTATACTTATATTTTTATTTATTTATTTATTT
>JAIRRD010000285.1 GCA_031256155.1 Holophagales bacterium | reverse complement strand
TTTCGCTTTCATAGTCCATTTACGGCGAGCCAAGCTCGCCTATGGACTATGAGCGGCTGTGATTCGCAAGCGAATCCCAGCATAGCGGTTTAACTACGAAAAGTTAAACCGCTATATTTATGTCTGCGGTTTGTGGCTGCGCTTTCTGTTTCGCTCCACTCTCGGCGTAGCCTGGGCACTCCGTGCCATTCCCAAAGGGAGTTTCTATAGTTCTATCGCTGTAAGGCTTTGAGGCAAATGCGGATTGCGTCTGAAAGCGGTGGCTTGTCCTGTTTGAATTGCGCCATGAGCGGTATAACGGCGTCTTCTCTGAATCCTAGATTTGTGAGGGCGGAACGCAGGTCGGATTCCCAGGTATTGACTGGAAGCGCGTCACTGGATAGGCCGTCCAACCCTGTTAGTCCGCCGAGTTTTTCACTGAGTTCAAAGCAAATTTTTTCCGCTGTTTTTTTACCAACGCCTGGTATGCGTGTCAGGGTTTTTATATCTCTTCCGCGTATTGCGCTGATGAGTTCTTCTATTGACACTGCCCCCAGAGCAGCCAGAGCCAACTTTGGGCCGATGCCGTCAACTTTGACCAGCAGACGATACAGACTTCGCTCCTGTGTACTCGCGAAGCCGAGAAGACTCAGGTCGTTTTCACGTAAAAGTGTCTCCGCGTACAGAATTACCTCACAGCCTTCGTCAGGCAGTAATCCATATGTGGTGAGGGATATGGAGCAAACATAACCCACACCGCCGCAATCCACTAGGGCGGAGCCTGGGGTCTTCTGAATAAGTTCGCCGTGCAGTCGTCCGATCATTTAATAAGGATATAGTGCTTCCATCTCAAAATGAAAGTGATATGCTATTCCAATGCACCAACGTACTTGGCTCTCACTGCTGACGCTCCCTCTGGTTGTTACATTCACTATACCCATGTTTTATCAGCAGGCTCCCAAACCTGTGAAAACGGGGCCGGGCGCTGCTGCCATAAATGATCCGCTGGCCGGGTTAGCTGATATTCAGGATGTGCTCGCGCACATCAGGGTCAACTATGTGGATGTGCCGGATATGGGAAAGGTTCTTGCTGGTGGTATTCAGGGTGCGCTTGAGCGCGCAAATATTTTGAATTCGTATTTGACGCATGGGGAAACTCAACTGCCTGATCCGGGCTCGGGCGAAACTGGCTTGACGCTGATAAAGGATAGGCTTTTTGCGATTGTAATAGGTGTTGTTCCGGGCAGTCCGGCTGCGAAAGCGGGTTTGCAGGTTGGCGATGGCATCAGAAAGATGGATGGTGAGTCTTTGGGCTCAATGAGCCATTGGACAATGGAACGAAAGCTGAGAGGTCCTGTTGGTAGTGAAGTTACACTTGTGAGAATGGCCAGCGGTTCTTCGGAACTGAAAAATGCTGTCCTGAAGAGGGAAAAGCTACAGCGTCCCACGATTGAGTCCCGCATTGACCATAGAGCTATTATGGTGATGCTGCCGGATATCACAGAGGGACGGGCTAAAGAGCTGAATAATTTGCTTAAAACCACTAATACTGCACTTCCGCTGGTTGTTGACCTTAGAAAATGTAATGGCGGCAGTTATGATGAGGCAGCTAAGGTGGCGTCTCTTCTGGGGTGTGATGGCGTATTCGCAACTTTACAGGAAACAGGGCATCCTGATCGCCCGCTGAATATTCTCTCACCGGAAAAGCTGGTTTTTAAAAAAATAGCTGTTCTGACGGGGCTGGGAACTGTTGGCTCTGCGGAAACACTGGCTGTTGCTCTGAAACACCTTGGCGATCGGCCTGACAATGACACGCCTGAGACTTCAAAAGCTGTCCCAACTGTGATTATTTTGGGGGATCGCACTATAGGACAGGCGGTTGAGCGCAGACGATTCCCGCTTAAGCAGGGCGGAGCGGTCGAGATTGTGACCAGGCGTTGGCTTGGCTGCGGAGGTGAACCGCTGGATAAGATGGGGCCAATGCCTGACTACACATTGCGCGGGATTCCGGCTTCTGAGGATATTTTGCCCAGGATATTGAAAAAAAAAAAAAAAGGCCCGACTAAACCTAAAGGTGAATCTCGCAGAGTGGCTAGTACGGCGCAGTATCAGACATCGTATCCGATTACGACTTAAGGCGATTGTGGCAAAGAGGCGCAGTCAGAAACCATCTGTACCAATGCTGCTGCTTTGGGCAGTTGTGTTAATGATTTTTGGTGCGCTCGTTAGTATGCTGATTCAAGCTGGCTGTAAGATAAAGAAAAAAGACGCTTTTCAGTCGGCTCCTACCACAGAGGTACCCCAAAAGACTCAGCCCAGAAAGGTCAAGCCTCCTCAGGGTATTTCACCGGCTCCGATTTCGCCCGATGTAAAAAAAACGCTGCCTGAGACAGCACCACCCGTTGTCCTTGCGCCGAATAAAACTGCTGAAACACGCACGCAACAACCGCAACTGATACAGCCGCGTGTCGCGCTGATAATTGATGACTTGGGTCAGGCGGATACAGCTTTGGTTTCGCGTCTATGCAACATGAATATAACGCTGACTGTGGCGATTCTTCCGTTTTTGCAATATTCGCGCGACAGCGCCAACATAGCCAGGTCAAAGGGTATGGAGGTAATCCTTCATATGCCTATGGAACCCATTGGCTATCCCGGTCCTGGCAAAAACCCGGGGATGGGTGCTGTTTTATTCGATCAGCCCGAATCGGAGGTGCGGAAAAAGGTGGCTGCGGCTATGCTGGATATCCCCTATGCTGTTGGTTTGAATAACCACATGGGCAGCCGTATTACGCCTGACTATATAAGAATGGTCTGGATTTTGGGGGAGGTGAAAAAAGCCAAATGGTATTTTTTGGACAGCCGGACGGAAAAGGATACGGTTGCTATGGAAGTAGCCAGGGAATTGGGTATTCCGGCGCTGGAAAGAAAGGTTTTTCTGGACGATAGTTCTGAACCAACTGCAATGGCCCGCCAGTGGGAAAGGGCGCTGACTCTGGCCAGACAGGATGGACAAGTTGTTATTATTGGCCATATTCACCCTGAAACTGTGGAGTTTCTTGAGAGGGTAATCAAGGGCGTCAGAAATGAAATGGTATTTGTGAAGGCTTCGGAACTGGCGCGCTGACTATAGCGGTTTAACTTTTCGTAGTTAAACCGCTATGCCGGGATTCGCTTGCGAATCACGGCCGCTCATAGTCCATAGGCGAGCTTGGCTCGCCGTAAATGGACTATGAAAGCGAAAATTGCTATATCATTGAGGTAATTGCAAAGGGAACTACATACTTAATTCCCTACAAATGGTTTGTCCGAATGACATATCGAATGTGTCTTTATGCGGATGTCATCAAGTTAAATTACAGCGAACTCTGTTCCACTAGATTTTGCCTGAATGCCAGCAGCTTTGATGCAAGTGATGATCCACCGTCGGCTAGTAGCTCTCTAGGACTTGATACCTGGAAGTGTTCACTTCTGAGGCGCCCCAGTATCGCCTGTCTTGCGTAGAAAAATCGCCAACGCTGCATATTGATCTGGGCGGCGAACCAAACCAAGTCGCGCACTGACATGGCGAAACGCGGCGTAAGCACTCTGACCGAACTTCCGCCGTTACCTCTGGCTAGGAAGGGCCACGGTTGCACGTAAGCCTGACCGAAAGCCGTCACTGTGATGGCACCATCTGGGAATAATTCTGTATCATTCACTGGGTCGATTAGTCTGACAATACTATTTTGGGTGTCTCCGCTGGAAATGTACGGAACATCGCCTTCTGGGAAGTTCCCTTCGCCGACGGATTTGCCGTTTCTTATTTCAAAGAAGTGGGACAGGGGTTTGGTAGCGTTCAGCGGCAAGGGTGGTTTTTGTTTCCATGCTGTTCCAAAATCTGGCAGGGTCTTAGTCGTCAGTTCGGGGAAATGGGTTACGGCGCGGAAGATAGACAGTGCGACCTCGGACTGGGCACTGTTCTCGCCGGGAGAGGAGGTAGTGGGCTGGGGCAGCCATTGTTGTGGGCTCCAGTCCTCGCCTTTGGACAACTGTCGTCCAAGAATCGTAACCGCCAATGGCGACTGGAAAGTCTCATTCAACCAGAATTTGTTGAAGCAGTTTTCTACATCCGAGAGCTGTTCGCCTTCGCAGGGTACGCGGCGCCCTTTCAGTTTCGCATATCCATCGTTCCAAACGCGGGCCATGAAGACTTTTGAGGCTTTGTGCGGAACATGGGCCTGTGCCACGATGATGGACGTGGGGGCCGCGGTCGGATAGAACAAGTCTTCTGGGAGACTTATGATGGCAAGGAGCCTATGTTTTTTGAGGAATCGTTGCCGCCATGCCCGATGTTTGTCGTCCGCGAACACGCCAGCCAGCACCACCGCAGAAATGATGCCTGTCGGCTTCAAAGCGTCCATCGCGGCATCGATGAACATGTACTCTGGCTCACTGTCCTGGGAGAACGGTGGATTCAGGTAGGCCCTGTCGTAGCCTTTGGCAACGCTCTCTTTGTTCGCTTTCTGAAAACAATCGGAGTTTTCGATGTGGCTCTTGCCATCCCCTCTGAAAAACATATTCAGCGAGGCCAATGCCCAAATTGTGGGGTTTGTGTCGAAGCCAGTTAGCGAATTCCTTATGCTTTCGCGTTGTGCATCGCTTTGTGCTTTACGGTTCATGGCATCGTACGCGGCGACTAGGAACCCACCCGTGCCAGAGGCTATGTCGATAACCTTGTGGGTTGGTTCGATGCCAGTCAAGCGTACGCAGTACCGCGTGATATGACGTGGTGTAAAGACGATTCCCAGTGCATTGTTATCGTACCCATAGCGGAGGAATGCTTCGTAGAACATTCCTAAGAAGTCCGTATCAGTTCTAAGGACAGCCTTGACGTTCAGGCGGTTTAGGATTGTGGAAATCCGACCTATAGACTGACCTAGACGGTTGAAATCCGCGCCAGACAGCGTTAGCGCATCGACCAGTTGTTTTTGTTTCTTCCTTTGCAGGTCTGCCGCTGTATTAATGGCATTCTTTAGGAGACTATTCACGGAAGCGAGTGATCTGTTGTTGTTCGTATTGATTTTGCCCTGGTACATTGCTGTGACAAGAGAACCTATCACTTTTGGACGTAGCGGGGCTTCGATTTTCGCGCTACGGAGTACTTTGCTCAATTCTATTGCCGCATCAATGAACTCGCTCTGGTCTGGAACTGTGACTGTGGTAGTGCAGTCCATCGCGTGAAGTGCCTGTTGAACTTCTGATGGCGAGGGAATGGCCGTAAGTTCTTCGCCGTGTGATTTTAGTGGTCGCCATCTTTTTTCAATGCCTTTGAAAAATACGGCGACCTCAAATCCAGCATGGTCTTCACCTGCTGCGCCGATTGCGATATGTACTTGGTATTTGCCATGGTCGTTGATTCTATCCGCGTATTCCTGCGCTTCTTGGATGGCTAATTCCAGTTTTCCAGCTTCGTTTTTTGCTTCGACCACTGCAACGGGGATGCCGTTGAGTGCAATAAGGAAATCGGGGCGGTCTTGTCCGAGACCAATATCCGGATAATGATTCACGATCTCATTTTCTTCTAGGAAATTGCCTCCGTTCGCAACGTGGGTGACATTCCAGCCTCTCTTTTGGGCTTTTTCCCGGATGAAGTACCGGGTGCGATGTTCAGACCGTTTGGTAGTTGGCAGACGGATCGGACCGCTTTTTTTCATGCCGTTACCTCCTTTAGCATTTTGTATGTCAGCCGTTTCCCTTTCATCCCAGCTACCAGCGACCTCAGCCTGTCCGTGGTGTTGATCGCGCAATTGCCCTCGTTCAGTCGGAACACGAACTCATCCACGTAGAGCGGGATGTGCTTTTCGCTGAATGAATGGTAGGTCCCGTAGTACCCGCGCTTCAGAACAGCCCACACACTTTCGATCCCATTGGTGTGCGCCATGTCGTCCACGAATTGCTTCGCCGAGTGGCAGACCTGCCTGTGGTCGTAGTCGGTGGCTAGACCAACGTAGGACTGGTGTTCATCAGTGCAGACCATAGACCCATGTTCTACGGTCTCATAAATGGAGCCTTGGAGAGTGGCTTTGTCGGTGGTCTCGATTGCCTTGGCGACCACTTTGCCCGTTCTGTCCCTCATTCCCATGATCGGCACCTTGTTCACTGGTCCTCTGCCTGTGCATAGTTTCTTGCTGGAGTGTTTGTTCTTTTCGCGTCCACCGATGTAGGTCTCGTCCGCCTCTATGATACCAGAGAGGAGTTTCTTGGTCTGGTTCCCGCAGGCCTTCCTGATGCGCGACAACAGGAACCATGCTGTCTTTTGTGTCACACCAATCTCTTTTGACAGTTGCAGGGATGAGATGCCCTTCCTTGCGGTCACGATCAGGTACATTGCGTAGAGCCATTTGTGGAGCGGTATGTGCGATCTGTGGAAGATGGTCCCGATCCTTATCGTGAAGTCCTTTCTGCATTCATTGCA
>JAIRRD010000283.1 GCA_031256155.1 Holophagales bacterium | reverse complement strand
TTTCGCTTTCATAGTCCATTTACGGCGAGCCAAGCTCGCCTATGGACTATGAGCGGCTGTGATTCGCAAGCGAATCCCAGCATAGCGGTTTAACTACGAAAAGTTAAACCGCTATATTTGTGGAGCATAACAATGCTCCACAAATAAAATGCGCGAATTCACCAGACTGCGCCGTAATTGAGCGAGCGCTGACAAGCAGGAAGCGCAATGGGAGGCCGAGCGATATTTTGCAATTACCTCTTTCATTTGCAATTTTTAGACGGAAGCACTGCTAATTGCCAATCGGCTGAATCGCTATGCCTTTGTAGTAGTGTTTCAAAATTTGATCGAAAGTAAAGCCCTCCAGTCCCATACCATAAGCGCCTGTTTGATCCATACCCACGCCATGACCCCAGCCCCGTCCATAGAAAATAAATTTGCGGTTGGGTGATTCACCAATAGTAATGTACCTGAACACATTATCTTTTAGTCCCAGTGCCTCTCGAATCCTCATACCACTGAATTTGTGGGAATTGCCAGCTTGGTCTCTCACTAACATTTCAATTACTCTTCCGTTTTCATTGTGTTTTAATTCAATACTCCTAAGGCTTCTGATTGCGCTCCTGCGCCGCAGCACTGAGGTGAGTTCGGATTCCATCATCTCAACCTTCCAATGCGCGGTTGGGTTGTAGCGGTCGTAACTGGCTCCGTCAGGGTCTAAACGCCTTACCAGCAGACGCGGGGCACTATCCTGGTTGAGCCACTTGACTACATCCCCCACTTGGACGCTGACATCACTGACCATGCGCAGATAACCGCCTGGATATTCTTCCATTATCATCAGAGGGGTACCCAGCTTAAATGGGCCTGGGCCCTGCCCTTTGGGTCTTACCTGGCCATCCCGCAACAGTGTACCTTCGCCTAAATTCATTGGTTCAAATTCCGCCCACATCCTCGCCAAAACTTGCAGTGTGTCCAGCGTGGTTATTTTTTGTGCCCTCCACTGTAAAGGCGAAACAATGCCCAGTCTGGACAAAAACCCAGCCAAAATAATATCCTGGGATGGCAATTTTATATTTTGAAGAAAATATGCGGCATCAAGGGGGCGCTCAATACCATCTATAACTTTGTCAAACCTGAGAGTTCGTGCCATCCAGATATATATCTGGACTCCTTCCTGAGGTAAAGGGCCGGGTACTGGCAGTCCGAAGCGTTTGGTGAGAAATGTTAAATATTGTCTTAAATCGCTGGTTTTAGAGTCAGCATACATTTTTGTACTGCTCAGTTGATCCGCAGGCAGAAGTCCTTCTGCCACTAAACGGGCTATATCCCATGAAAGCCATGATTGATCGCCGGATGGAGCCTGAATACCCTTGTATGAAATGGTTTGGGGCTTTTCGGGGTAATTTGATACGCCTCTCAAGTACGAAAATCCGCTGCCAAAAACATGGGTGTTGTCAACAGTAGCTCCGCCGCCTGTGGCCATAAACAGAGCTTGAATGGGTCTGCCATTAAAAGTAGCTATAAGTCCTCTGGTTTCTTCCACAGCGCGATCTGCCAGGTTTTGCTCGCCGTCTTTGCCGCCATAGACTTGATCTAGCGGTGTGTCAAGCAAATCAAAACCATTACCAGATCGCTTCCCCAGGTTGGCATAGGCGTAAGTTCTTGCGGCAACTGCCTGAGCTTTAAGGGCTTCCAATGAAGGGAAAATCCATGCACTCATTTCCCTGGGAATCACACCGCGAAGATATGATTCCATGTCCAATGTGTTAATCACGCTCAAGCGGTTTTGGGCATTGGGATAGATTTCTATTTTCCCTCTATAACTGCCTTTGCCTTCTATCTTTGAAGTTTCCAGGTTCGGTTTCAACAATACGCCGTCTGATGGCAAGGCTATGCGTTCATATTTTCCTGTAATCCCATATAGTCCGCCTCTGCTGTTTTTGGGACTCGTGACCTTCTTTTCCGATGTTATCCATAGCTCATCAAAACCATTGGTAATCAGCCTTTGCAAAAGAGCATCGGCATCGTCCACGCCGGAAAATGTTCCCAGCAAAATGCGCCAGGTGTCATTGTCATGCACTTTCACACAATCCGGTGCTTCTCCCTGTAACTTTAATTTCTGAATCAAAGCATCCGCTTCTTGCTTTATAAGCGGCGGTCCGATTTGAACGCGATATTCATCTGTTGAAGTTATTTCCCCTTTTGTATCAAACCAGATTCGCAGATTTTCGCCGCTGCGGAGTTTTATCAGCGGCTTTCCCGCTCTTGTACATACAGTCCCACCGCCTTCGAAACTAATCACGTGTTCTGTCGCGTTAAAGGTAAGCCCAACGCGAATATTCGAGTTTCTTTGGGCGGCAAGAAACGAACCGGCAAGAACCAAGCAAGACGCAATGAGAAAGCGCAACGATTTAGTCATAATTAGTAGGATATAACAATTTCATGTGAAATTAGAGCAAATTCACTTTGAAATGGCACATCTTCTTGCAGTTCACGTCTGCGCTCACCGTTCCGCTCACCTGTTATCGCAGGCTCGCTTCACTCTCAGCGCAGACTAAGCACTCCGTGCCAATTTAACTTTTTCAAAGTTAAATTACTCTAAATTTTATTTGAAAACCTGGTTTTTGATCATATCTTCCGTTTTCCACGGAGCCTTTCCACCGCCAAGCCACTGCTGGAACCACTCCAGGTGTGAGTTGTAATAAACGGGCATGGATTTAAGGTCATCTGGCCAGTGGCCGTCGTTTTTGAATACTATCAATCGGCTGGGAACTTTCATTAACTGAAGATTGGTAAAGAATTGCAGACTCTGTGTGTAGGGGACTCGATAATCGCGTTCACCTGTTATGACTAGGCATGGAGTTTTATAGTTCCTGACGTAATTAGATGGGTTTTTTTCTTCATACGCTTTTGGGTTGTCCCAGGGTGTGCCTGGAATATCTTCGTTCGGGAACCACAACTCCTCGGTAGTCCCGTGCATGGAGCGCAGATCATAAACACCCATCATTGCGGCCAGGGCTTTAAGAGGTGTTTTTTGCCCTTTCAACCACATCATGGCGTACCCACCCCAGCTCCATCCCATCGCTCCCATGCGCTCTGCGTCAATATATGGGAGTTTGGATAAGTGGTCGGCTACATTCAAAATGTCTGTCATTACTTTGCCATTCCAGTCGCCGCTGATGGCATCGGTAAAAGCTTGGCCGTAACCGGTGGAACCATGCGGATTGGGAAACGCTACTACATACCCAGCGCCAGGGTAAACTTGCCAATCGCCTCTAAAACTGTCTGTCCACTGCATTTGTGGGCCGCCATGCACATTCATGATAAGTGGATATTTTTTGCTTGGGTCAAATCCATGTGGTTTGACTATAAATACATGAACATCTTTGTCATCAGCGCCTTTGACCCAAATTTCTTCTGCGGGTCGAAAATCTACTTCGCTTGCAACAGCGTTGTTAAAATTGGTCATTTGTTTGACAGACTTTGAGGCGGTATCAAAGGCGTAGAGTTCAAGCGGTTGACCAACAGTTGTAGAAGTAAAAAATATTGTTTTCTGGTTCGGGCTGACCACATATTCTCTAATGACCTTTCCTTCCAAAATGCGTGAAATCCTGCCCGTTGCCAATTCAACACGACACAGCGGTGTGCGACCCTTTTCATGAATTGTGAAGTAAATTGACTTGGAATCATTTGCCCAACTGGGATTTTCGACCCAGCTGTCTATAGACTCTGTGAGAACGCGTTCTTTCAGAGTCTGACGATCCAGAACAGCAAGCCTGAATCTATCGCTCTCTGCACCGGGACGTTTTTGGAGTCTGTACGCAATCCAGCGTCCGTCCGGGCTGTATATGGGATCGCCGTCAAAGGCTTTATTAAAGGTAATCTGGCGCGGCTTGCGATCTCCATCCATGTTAATCAAGAAAAGGTCCTGATTGGTTGATAGCGCTGTAACTGCATCTATGTTTGTAACCGCGCAAACTTCCTTGCCATCTGGACTGACATCGAAACTTTGCCCATATGCCGGAAAATCAATTTTTCCCGATGTGATAGCTTCAACGCCACCATTAAAAGAGGCGCAAAATAAATGTGTGTACTGAAAGTCGCGCCATGAATCCCAATGCCTCTCCAGCAGACCTTCCGCCAAATGGGCCTGTACTGGGCCTGATTCCAATGTGTTAAGCAATTCTGTGTTTTTTACGCCATCGGCCCCGGCTTCTGGGAAAACTGAGGCTGTGAATATAACTTGATTACCCGCAGGCAGGAGCTTTGGCGAACCCACTCCAGGTGCAAAAGATGTGAGACGCTTTGCCTCTCCGCCGTTTACGCTGATGGACCATAACTGTAATCCCGCTTCTTTGTTAGAGCTGAAGTAGATTGAGTTCCCATCCTTTGACCAGAATGCGGAAAAATTGGATTTGTCAAAATGAGTTATCTGCTTGCACTCGCTGTTGTTCGTGTTCAAAAGCCAAATGTTTGCATTTCGTGTAGAGGACTTGATATCTTGCGTTGAAACCTGCAACAGCAATTTTGTCCCGTCAGGACTAAGATTTAAGCCGGATATCCCTTTTAAGCGATACAGGTCTTCAATGACAACCGCTCTCTTGCCTTGAGAAAAACCTGGAACACCGGAAATAAACAGCACAAAAAGCAGTCCGGAAATTTTTGCAGAACCAAACATAGAACAAGTCTCCCAAATTAATTGACCATTTTATAACAGTTCCATATCAAAACCGCATTCCGTGATTTCGGAACGGAAAGTTTTGGGGCGGTCTTTATACCAAATTGCGTTCAATAGACATTTTACATGGAATTGCTATAATACACATTTATGAACAAGCTCACGGGGTTTATTGTTTTTCCATCATTGACTATTGCTCTATGTGCTCAAACCAAACCTCTGTTTTACAAAGGGCAACCTTATGGATCAGAATCCCAGTTCAATCCCATTTACTCATTTTTGAATTACACGCTCGACACATTACAAGTTCCAAAGAGCTTTGATGACGAGAATTTAAGCAAACGCTGGAAAGAGGTTCAATGGAATCTGAGTCATCCGCGCACTGCGATTCAAATGGAGGGTGGTTTGGCCGCTTTTGTCAATCGTCAGATTTTTCCTTATCGCTTTACGGAAAATGATTGGATACCCAATTACTCACTGCATCTGCTGGGCGGAGGTATGACGTGGCTGAAAAATGCGGAGTGGTTTGAAAGTCATGGTTTTCCTTTTCCAAGACTCTCGGCCTTTGTTGCGATTACTGCGGCTGAGTTGTTTCAGGAAGTCGTGGAAAAAAAATCGACTTGGCACGATGACGAAATTGCTGATGTTTATTTGTTCAGACCTGCTGGGATACTTTTGTTTGCCTGGGAGCCTTTTGCGCGCTTTGCAGCCGATACACTACAACTCCAGTCATGGAGCTATCAACCCATGTACGCCTCTGGTTGGGAACGAAACAATGGCAAAAGAGGCCGCATTGTAAATGCGGGTGAAAATTTTATTGTCCGTCCGAATATGTTTAAATCAGACTACGTAAAGCCATTTGTGTTTTTCGGCATGACTAACCTGTTTGGACTTTCTCACCGCGCAAATGCCACAGATAGCATTTCCTGGGGGATCGGCGCAGCGGTGTTGGAAGCCAAACCGACAGAGATGAGATTGAGCGGAGGCGTATTCTGGGATAGAGATAACAGTTTGCTTGCTTCATTGATTCTGAATGGAACAGATAATATGGCAGCCCGTTTGAATATTCATCCTGGGACAATATTTGGCAAAAGCGCATGGAGTCCTGGTGTTTACGTGGGTATAGGAGACAAATTTAAAGACGTAAATTTTGGCGTTACCATAAAGTATTCTCCCTTAGGAATAGCTGGAGGTAAGCGGTCAAAACTATAACCATTTGGCATTAGAATTGGATACCAGCGGAGATCAGTATGTTTTTCAGTCTTGTATCACCAACATATGAGCTGTATACTTCATTATCTTTTTTACCCAACATTTTCCTGATATCCCACGCATATTCTATTTTTATTGGAAATCCACCTAATCGTAGTACTAGGCCTGTCCCAGCAGAAGTCCTCCAATGAGGAAAAGGCGGCAATAAGGAGCCTGGAGCTGGATAATCTCTAATACGGTTATAAATTTCTCCCGAATCAATAAATAATTCGCCCCATATCCATCGACCCCATACAGGCAGTGGAAATCTATAATCCAAATTAATCAGTACAACGGCTTGTCCTCCAATAGGAACAGATATGTATGCACGTCGATCATCCTCTCCATATATAAGATTATATGGAGGTTTAGATTCGCGCGAATATAGCACGCCAGAGGGCCCTAGTTGACCAGGTTCAATGCCGCGATGAGAATTTGCACCCCCTGCAAAAAAGCGCTCTGATAACGGCATTTCAAGCGATGAGCTTGCCGTTGGACGCGCAGCGCCAAGCCTGAAAGTCAAGCTTGTAACACCGAATCTTGAGGCCTCCCCCACTGAAAAATTCCAGCTATGATGAAATTCTGCCTTGATAAAACTACTATTTGCGGTTGTTCCTAAAACTTGTAGCGCGATTTCGAACTGCAGTGAAGTTATGCTTCCTTTTTTAGGGTCAAACGGATGGTCTCTTGTATCTCTGATAAATTGAATAAAAGGTGTAGACAATATTGAGTGTTTAGGTGACCTCACTTGATATTGCATTTCTTCCGCATTAGGTCCCGAAACTCCAACATTTTCAAAACGATAGCCAAGCCGTACAGTCCGAATGTCACTCTTAACATCGCGTACGCGCCAGTCGATGCTAGTTACAAATCTGCGCCGAAAAATCAGATACGCGCCCTGGCGCTCTTTAATATAAGCGAGTTCACTGCGCAACAATCCGCGGTCAGAAAGCCAGTCGGAAAACGGTTGCGTTGAAAGCCATGGATCTGAAAAAGCAATGTTATAAACATCCAAAGAACGCCCGGGATTACTTGTAGGAAAAATTCGCCTTAGTGTGGGGTTATCAATAGTTCCATCTCCAGCTCTTATGCCGAAATCCATAGTTTTGGCCTGTCCCCCAATGTTTATCCTCTGTGCCCCAATACCAAACTGATAGCCTACACTTCGGTCATAGCTGAAGGCGTTACTGAAATTCCATAACTGGCGCTCCTTTAGCCTAAACAAAATGTCACCAGGCTGCCAGGGACTTGGGCCTATTGAGGAGCCGCCCGCTGCTTCTTCCATTGTTCTTGTATCAATGCTGCTAAAGACACCTAAACTGCCCAAATTTGTTCTAGCGTTTGTAATGGAAGCAATAACTAAAGGATCTCCAAATTTAATACCAGGTTGGTTAGAAGTAGGACGAATTTCTGAAAGTATAAAATCTGATTTCGTATGTTCTGCCCCTTGAATCACTAATCTATGTAAACGCTCAATATTTTGTTGAGGGACATGGAGTCGCGCTTTGACGCCGCCATCTATATCCGACTCTACATCAACAATAACTTTGGGGTTAATAATGCCACTAGATGCTAAATTTTTTTGTATTATTGAACGAATATTTGCAATATTAATTTTGATAAATGGTGTTGGTTCCAGGATTATCAATTTATATGAATTTTTATCTATTGTTTCCCAACGCATTGAGCTACTAATCCAGTTTTTATTATTAGACTTAAATTCAAATTGAAAATCATTATCTCTTTGAAATTTATTCAGATCAAAAAAATCAAAAAGACTAGTAATTATATTTTCTATATCTTTCTGTGTTCTCATGTCAAAAATAAAATCAATTTCTTTAAGTTCATAACGCTTACCTTCATTAACAGTTATCAACAAATCAGCTTTTTTATTCTCTATAAACCAATCAGATTTAATTTTGGCATCCACATATCCCAAAGAAAAACAATGACTCAAAATTTGATTTAAAGCATTATTTGCAATTTCTGGAATCGCCTTTGGTTTTTTAAATAAAAAACCAACAAAATTCATTTTAGCTATTTTCAGCAAATCAGATTCTGCTAATTCAAGATTTCCACTAATTTTAATATCCGCAAAATGCAGAACATCTGCATTACTGGCTATATATTCAAGTCGAACCGCTTCTTCAGGCGATTTTCCAGTAATTGGCATTAAAATATGGTGCACAGAAGCTAAAGGGCAACCTTCATTCTGAAACTTACTTATTAATCTGCGATCAGTTTCAGCTAACAAATC
>JAIRRD010000245.1 GCA_031256155.1 Holophagales bacterium | reverse complement strand
TACAAAATACGCAGCCAGGATTTGAAAACAAATCCTAGCATAGCAGTTCAATTACAAATATAGCTGTTCAACTTATTGCAGTTGAACTGCTATGCTAGGATTTGTTTGCAGATGGACTTTGTCCGCTGTTAGAGCGGTTTAACTTTTGATAAGGTAAATTGCTCTAAGCTGGGATTTGCTCGCAAATCACAGCTACGTGGTGCTCTCAGGCAATATGAGCGAAGATTGTTGCATTAAGTTTGGAGTAAGGCATGAAAATAATTCTGGCCTCCGCCTTTCTGGCGTTTTTCAAGTTGTTTCCGATACTTAATCCACCGGCTATGTCGCCGGTTTTTCAGGAAATAACTGCCGGTGTCACTGACAGTCAAAGAAACCGTATGGCATTTGACATTTCACGCAACACCTTCTACTTGCTGGTTTCTATACTACTGGTTGGAGGCTGGCTGCTGAAAATACTTGGCGTGTCCATAGATATGATCGGCATTGCCGGCGGACTGCTGCTCTTCCACACGGCCTGGGGGATGCTCAACCGCAATGACCGCGTAACGCACCTGGAGAAGCAGGAAATTGAAAGTGTGCTGGGTAAAGAGTTCTTCCCCCTGACAATGCCCATGACGGCTGGACCGGGCGCTATTGCCGTTACGTTGGCTATGGTGCCTAATTCCCGACTTCTCGAAAAAATCTCTATACTTCACATTGTCGGGACTTCTATTGGTATTGCTATGTCGGCTTTTGCTGTATGGCTGTTTTATAGATTTTCAGGGGCATTTATAAGCCGTCTCGGTGAAAACGGCAAAGCTACTATAGGGCAGATTTCTGCTTTTCTCTTGCTGGCAATCGGTGTGCAGCTAACCTGGACAAGCCTCAGCAACCTGATTAGAACTCTGTAATATGATGGTAAAATGCGTTAAACTGATATACCATGCTTTCTGGTGCCCATAGCTCAGCCGGATAGAGCGACGGCCTTCTAAGCCGTAGGTCGCAGGTTCGAGTCCTGCTGGGCACACCAAGCAAAAGTCCAAAGCAATACAGCGTAGCAGTAAAAAAAGTTGCAAAAGTTTAAGAAATAGTCTAAGCTGTTTTTTACAATGGTAATGATTGTCCAATTTTGTATTCAAAATGGATAGTCTCGAAAATTCATAAACGTGGAGTTTTACTATGTTTGGAAAAAAAACCAAGAATTTTGTTCTTGATCAAAACGAGTTGCCAAAATTAAAGCATCGTGTGCAAGAATTGGAGGAAGAATTACAAAAAGAGCGCATTGAGAAGACCAAGGCTATTGAGGACAGAGATAATTTTCAGGGAATCGTAAAGAATTTTGAAGCTTTTGGGATCGGCATGCTGCAGATTCAGAAAGCTTTTGCCGATTTAAACCTTATACTTGTGGCGGAAGAGGCTAACCTGCACAAGGAAATGTCAGATGAAGATGCGAAGGAAGCAAAAGAAATTGATGAAATGAATGCAAATTTAACCAGATTATTGGAAGTTGTTGATAGCACTAAAACAACTATCACTGATCTTGATAAAAATACGGTAAAAATCAACGGCTTTGTTACGATTGTTACAGAAATAGCAAATCAAACAAATCTATTGGCTTTGAACGCTGCCATTGAAGCGGCTAAATCCGGCGCAGCTGGCAAAGGTTTTGCTGTTGTGGCGGATGAAGTCAGAAAACTTTCAGAACGCACCAGTAAGGCTACAGAAGAAATTTCTGAAATTGTCCAAACAATTGTCAGTATGTCCAACGCATCATTATCAAGCATCAAACTAGTGGATGCTTCTACTATAGAATGTAAGAAGTTAATTTTAAAGATAGCTGAAGATTATGCTCAGCTTAGTCAAATTGCCGTGGACAGTGGACTTGCCATTGGGGACGTTACACGGAAAAACTTTTTTGAATTATTAAAAGTGGATCATCTGGTTTTTAAATTTGAAGTTTATAAGGTTCTCTTTGGGGTATCCAGCAAAACAATTAATGATTTTGCTTCACACACTGGTTGTCGCTTAGGCAAATGGTACTACGAAGGCGAGGGTAAAAAGAAATTCTCGCATTTGCCAGGATATGCATCAATTGAACCACCTCACGCAGATGTTCATAAATTTGGCCGTGAAGCCCTAAGCTACTTCTTTGCCCACGACATTGAGAACTGCGCCGAGATGCTCAAAAATATGGAAGCTGCTAGCCTCAATGTGATGGAAAGATTGGCCGCTGTGGAAAAACAAGCAAACACAGAAAAATAATGTTGCGTCTTTAGATAAGCAGAGCCACTTGCGAAACCGTTAGAGGTAATTGCAAAACCCTGCGTTCCGTCTGCTCCAGTCGGGCGCAGCCTACCACTCCGTGGACTTGCAAAACCAGAGGTTTTGCAAGTGGCTCCGTTAGATTTTGTGAGTGGCTCTGTTGCTTATCTACTTGCCCATTTCTGCTGCAACTTCTGCGGCAAAGTCGTCTTTGCGCTTTTCCAAGCCCTCGCCCATGACCCATTTTACAAAACGGCGTACGGCTAGTTTTTCGCCAATTTCTGCTGTCCTTTGAGAGATGTACTGCTCAATGGTCAGGTCGGGGTTCATGACAAATTGCTGCTCAAGCAGGCAGTTGTCTTTGTAAATGGAGTTCAACTTGCCTTCAACGATTTTTTCGACAATGTTTGCTGGTTTGCCTGTGGCTTCAGCCTGAGCGCGGGCAATTTCTTTCTCTTTTTCTATGAATTCCTGCGTGACCTCATCGCGGCTCACAAAAACTGGCTGAGGATCGTGAGCGGCGCAGTGCATGGCGATTTCCCGAACTAATCGCTTGAAAGCGTCGGTTTTGGCTACGAAATCTGTCTCGCAGTTTAGTTCTATCAATACGCCGACGCGACCGCCGGGGTGAATGTACGCTTCAACAATGCCCTCTGCGGCAATACGCCCCGCTTTTTTGGCGCTGGCCGCTAATCCCTTTTTGCGGAGCCAGTCAACGGCTTTTTCTATGTCGCCGTCATTTTCTTCCAAGGCTTTTTTGCAATCGGACATTCCAAGACCGGTTTTGTCACGAAGTGCTTTTACGTCCAATGCGGTGAATGCCATTTTAAATCTCCTTTGTATATTTAGTTGTCGTCTTCATTTATTTTTTCAGCCATCATGGCTTTCATTTCATCGCTTTCTTTTTTATCCGTGAAGGATTGGCGGCCTTCCAGTATGGAATCGGCAATGCGCTCTGAGAATAGCAGGATGGATCTGATGGCGTCATCGTTGCCAGGTATTACGTAATTGATTTTGTCTGGGTCGCAGTTGGTGTCAACAATGGCTACAATCTTGATTCCAAGTTTGTGAGCTTCTGATACGGCGATGTCTTCATGGTTTGGGTCAATGACAAAGAGGATGTCTGGAATCTGACGCATTTCGCGGATGCCAATGAAAGATGCCTCTAACTTTGACTTGGCGCGGTTCAGGGATAGGATTTCTTTTTTGGCGAGCTGGGATGTGCGGGCTGGATCTGCTAGTGCGGCTTCGATTTCTTTTAATTTGTCCAGGCTCTTTTTAATTGTGGCAAAGTTGGTCAGCATTCCGCCAAGCCAACGGTTGTTGACATAATGTGCGCCGCAACGCTGAGCTTGCTCGGCTATTAACTCCTGGGCTTGTGGTTTGGTGCCGACAAACATGAAAGTCTTGCCTTCGGAAGCGGCTTTTGTGATGAAATTTGCTGCGTGATTCCAAAGACGCAGGGGCTTTTGCAGGTCTATGATGTAAATGCTGTTTCTGGCGCCGAAGATGTAAGGCTTCATCTTGGGGTTCCATCGCTTTGTCTGATGACCAAAGTGAACACCAGCCTCCAGCAGTTCTTTCATTTGAATTGCAGCCATTATGGCCTCCTCAAAAAGTCGCGGCTCTGCCGCGTTTGGGATAAAAGGCGGCGAAACCGCCCGAATCGCCCCCGGTATGGGGACCGTGAAACAATAACGGGGAGAACTCGTCCCCCCGTGAAAAACAGTAAAAACAGTTTAACGCTTGCTGAACTGGAACCTGCGACGAGCGCCGACCTGACCGGGTTTTTTGCGTTCTTTCATGCGTGGGTCGCGTGTCAGAAGACCGGCACGGCGTAACATGACTTTCAGTTGTTCGTTATAAGAGAGAAGTGCACGGGATAATCCCATGCGGATAGCGGATGCCTGACCTGCGGGGCCGCCGCCAAGTACGGTTACTATCATATCAAACTTGCCCGTCATCTCAGAAAGGGTCAACGGCTGATGAACTACCATGCGCAATACGGCATTGGGAAAATAATTTTCAAGTGTGCGTCCGTTTACTGTGACCTTGCCGGTGCCAGGGCGCAGAAAAACACGAGCTACGCTTGTTTTACGGCGTCCTGTTCCATAGTACTGGGGAGTTGACATGCATTTGCCTCTTGTGTGTTACAGTTGAATATTTAATGTTTCTGGCTGCTGGGCATGATGTGAGTGATTGGGGCCTTCGTAAACCTTGAGCTTGCGGTAAAACTGGCGACCCAAGGGACCCTTTGGCAACATGCACTTTACTGCTTGCTCAATAACTCTGGTCGGGAAAACCTGCATCATTTTATCTGCCCGAACTTGTTTTATGCTGCCAGGCTGAGGTGTGACGCGTCTGTAATGCTTTTGTGTGAGTTTGTTACCTGTAAGGACGACTTTTTCAGCATTGATGACAACAACGTGATCGCCGGTATCAAGAAAAGGAGTCCAGGATGGTTTTGTTTTGCCCATCAGGACTTCAGCGATAACAGTACTCAGGCGGCCAACCGGAATGCCGGTAGCGTCCACAAGATACCACTTACGCTCAATTTCTTTAGCCTTTGGGAAAAATGTACTCATGACCTGCTCCAGATATGCAATCATCTGCCATCTACAGACATATTACGCTTTTGCGAAACGCAAAAGTGCAGAAAAAAAGTTTATCGCTGATATTATCCAAAGTCAAGGTGTATTTTTTATTTTTTCATATGGTAAAAATTTTCAACTTCAGGTAAATTACTGGTTCACTCATGTTTGGGTGAAATCATCGGGCTGACCAGCCCATAACCTAACGAGAGGGCCTGAAAAATAAGGTCAGGTAGGAGGATAACATGGAAGATGCTATTGCTGTTGGCTTGCGTACAGAGATTGGTAAGTCCGCAAATCGCAAATTACGCAAGGAGGGGTTGATACCGGCTACGGTCTATGGACTTGGCGAGGATGCCGTGTCTCTTAAAATTAGCCCTAAAATTGTTGCACGCATAATCTCTTCGCCCACTGGCATGAACAGCTTGGTCTATTTGCAGCGCGAAGGTACCGATATCAAGCGCCATGTGATTATCAAGTCCCTGCAACGCAATCCGCTGACAGGCCGTTTGATTCACGTTGATTTTATGCGCGTTGACCCCAAGCATAAACTTCGTGTCCGTGTGCCGATTCATCTTATAGGAACACCAGTCGGTATCAAGGAAGGCGGAATGCTGGAATTTGTTCAGCGCGAAGTTGAAATTGAATGTCTGCCAAACCTGATTCCACCTCACATTGATGTGGACATCTCTCACCTGAAGATAGCTGAAAACATTCGCCTGGATGAAGTCAAACTGCCGGAAAACATTGAAGTTCTGGGTGTTTCGCATAGCGTTATCTGCATAGTTCACGGTCAGAAAACCGGAGAAGCCGCAGCTGAAGCTACTGCGGAAGCTGGTGCTTCTAAAAGCTGATTTTTATAGTGAATGTACTTTACAACCGTAACAACTGGGCATGTGTCGCCTACGCCTCCCATTGCGCTCCCCGCCTGTCGGTGGCTCGCTCCATTACGGCGCAGTCTGGTGCATCCGTGCATTCTACTTGTGGAGCATTAGTTATGCTTCACAAGTAAAACGACTATAGCTCGCAGGAATGTGGTTCCCTTTTTGGAAAAAGAAAAAAGACGCGCCGACGCTGTCTCTGGGTCAATGGATTCTTGTGCCTCTGGGCAATCCTGGTGGTGAGTACACATGCACAAGGCATAATTTGGGGCGTTTGATGCTTCAAAGATGGATGGATGAACAATGCCTGAAACCCGATGTTATCCGCAGTTTTTATTACGGAACGATTTATTCTTTGAAACACCCCGTGATAGCCTTAGCGCCTTCCACCTATATGAATCTGAGCGGCAAAGCGGTTGCCGAAGCAGTGAGGAATGGATTTCCGGCAGAGCGGATGCTGGTCATTTACGATGACAAGGATTTGCCTTTGGGAACTGGTCGTCTCAGTAAAAATGGAAGCTCCGCTGGTCATAATGGGCTTCAAAGCATTATTGATGAAATTGGCAATGACACCATTCTCCGCCTGCGGCTTGGCATAGCCCCATTTCAACGCCCTTTGCGCGAATGGGTTCTGGGCGAGTGGTCTCCTGATGAGTGGAACATAATAGAAAACATGGACAGCGTTTTTTCAAAATTCATATCCGCTCTAGCGAATACTACAACTATCGGCGATCTGCAAAGCCGTGTCAATGATTGTTCTTTTTGGCAATTATAGCAATTTGCGCTTTCATAGTCCATTTACGGCGAGTCAAGCCCGCCTATGGACTAT
>JAIRRD010000181.1 GCA_031256155.1 Holophagales bacterium | reverse complement strand
CCCGACATAAATGAAAGCAATGAATACTTTACCATTACAAAAGATGGAAAAATACGCTTTCGTATGACGCCCATCAAGGGACTTGGAGAAGCCGCGATGGCAGCGGTTTTAAACGCCAGGAAGAGCGAAGGCGGAGCCTTCAAAGATGTATTTCACGCCATAAAGAGTGCTGCTGTACAGAAAGCCAATAAAAGAGTGTGGGAAAACTTAATAAAGGCCGGAGCTTTTGACAGCCTTGAGTCAAATAGAGCCGCGCTTCTTCAGGGACTTCCGGGCGCGATTGAAAACGCTGACAAGGGCAATCTGAATACTGGCTTGGTCAGTCTCTTTGATGAGGCGGAAATGGCATCGCTTGGCGATTCATGGAACGTGCCTGAAGGCGTTGAACCCTGGAGGCGCTCTGAGAGGCTAAAGGCGGAGCGCGAAACTTTGGGTCTCTACGTTTCAGGCCATCCGCTGGAAGAATATACAGACGCAATAAGGCTTCACACAGTTGGCGGTTTGGCCAGACTGAAAGAATCTATAGCATCTGGAAAACTGAAAGACAGAGATGAAGTCAGTATTGCCGCTATGGTCACTAATGTGAATTTTAAAACCAACAAAAACGGTGAGCAATGGGCAATTCTGATGCTTGAGGATCTCACGGATAAAATTGAGGCATTGTTAATGGCATCCAGCTTTGATTCTTCAACAAAGAAGAAGACGCGGCCATACGAAAATTACCGCCATTTTGCAATGACGGATTTTCTGCTGAGAGTTACAGGTGAGTTGCGCGTTGAAACCAACGACAGCCCAAACGAGGATGAGGATGAATCAGGCGACCAAATTCAAGTAAAGATATTTGTAAAGGGTTTGGAATCATTGGAAGATTATCAGGGCCGCGACTGTACCGGAGCTATAATTGAACTACCCCAGGACAAATACCCCGTCAATTTATTATCAATACTGACAAAGAACAGCGGTAGCCTGCCCCTGACCTTGAAATACCAGACAGCAAATGGAGAAATCGTAAAAATTAAAACAGGGGCAAAATATGGCCTAACTTTCAACCCCAATTTGGCGGAAAGATTAAAAACCGAAACCGGATGTCTGTTACAATGGACATAATATGGTAGTTCTACTTATTGTAGTCGAACTGCTATGTCAGGATTTGTTTTCAAACCCTGACTGTGTATTGCTTGCAGGTGGGCTTTGTCCGCCGCTAAGTGAGCAGTGCAAGCGAAAATAGCTATAAAAAAAGGGGGTGTCAGTTGCCTTGGAATGAATCACTAAGCGTTAAAGTGTCCCGTTTTGACAACGAACACAAAAAACTCATCGGACTGGTTGACGAGCTTATAGAAGCTATGTCTCAGGGGAAAGGAAGGGACATTTTATCGGAAACGTTGCGCGAGCTTTTAAATTACACCGTGATTCACTTCAAAAACGAAGAGCAGGCGATGCAAAAATACGGCTATCCTGCCTACGAATTTCATAAAGCCCAACATGATGAGTTTGTAAACAAGGCGATGGAACTAAAAGAGGGCCATGAGAATGGTCACACCGCTATCAGCGTTACTGTGTTGCATTTTCTTAATACCTGGGTAGCAAACCACATCAAAAAAACAGATTTTGAGTACGCAGCCTTTTTTAAAGAGAAGGGCTTGAAGTAGATATGTATAGTCGTTTTACTTGTGGAGCATAACAATGCTCCACAAGTAAAGCGCGCGGATGCGCTAGACTGCGCCGTAATGGAGCGAGTCGCCATCGGCGGGGGCGGGGAGCGAAATGGGAGGCGTAGGTGGTGCTTGCCGTCTGTACTGTTTGGCAAGGGCGTTGACTATAATTTTACGTCCGCTCTGTTGAACGCAGACTGGTGTGAAGTCTTTCCACTCTCTCACAGTCATCCGCCAGTGCTGAATTGTGTGTGACCAGAAGTGTGGTGGGGCGCAGTTCAGTGTGAAGAGCCTTCAGGACTTGAAATACTTCGTTGGCTGTCTCGGGGTCGAGATTTCCGGTGGGTTCGTCCAGGAGCCAAATGGCTGGCCGCCGCACGAGGGCGCGGGCAAGGCCAACTCTGGCGGCCTGGCCGCCGCTGATTTGAGATGGCAACCGGTGCATTAAGTCCTGTAAACCAACAAGTTCCAGCAACTGTTTGCACCATGCGGATTCAGCTTCGCCTAGTGTGTTGTCTATTATCAATGGCATTTCCATGTTTTCCAGCACTGTAAATTCCGGCAGGAGGTGCGGCCACTGAAAAGCCATGCCCACCTTGCGTCTGCGGTACAGTGCGCCTTGAATGGGGTTATTTTGCGGCACGGGTTCATCGCCCAGTGCGATAGTGCCTGAATCCCATGTGTCCAGTGCGGCTATGCAGTTGAGCAGTGTGGTTTTACCAACGCCGCTCACGCCAACTATGGCGCAAAGAATACCGCCCGGCAGACTGAGGCTGTATCCGGCAAAAACGTGATGTTCGGCCCCGGTGTAGGTTTTGTGCAGGGAATCAATGACGAGTGCTTGGCCGAAGGTTTGGTTTGTGAGTTGGCCCATGTTAGCTCACTCCGCCCGCAGGGTTTCAATGGGGTTAAGCTCGGAGGCCTTTTTGGCCGGATTTCTGGATGCGAAAAAGGCGACGATTATGGGAAATGCTGCCGCGAAGACTATATCCAAAATCCTAAGCTTGAATGGGAAGTAGGGGAGAAAATCCACGAGGGCCGCCGGTGTCTGAATCACCTGGAAGTGGTCTAGCGCGGCGCATAGGGGCAGAGCGGCTACCAGTCCGGCCAGTGTGCCTACTACTGCCATACGCAGGCCGTGTGCCTGGAATATGCGCTGTATCTGTCCGGGCGTGGCGCCCAGGGCCAGCAGTGTGCCTATGTCGCGGCGCTTTTCGGCTACAAGTAGCACCAGAACGGCTGTGATGCTGGATGCGTTGACTATTACTATGAGACTCATAACCGCGAGAAATATCCATTTTAGCATGTCCAGGCCGGCAAAGAGTTCGCGGTTGCGCTCCATTTGATCCATGGTGATAAATGGGCGTGCTAAGGCGCTTCCCAGAGCGTCCCTGATTTCGTTCTGCTTTACTTTAATTTGCTGAATGTCTGTCAGGGTTATCTCTATCCCGTCGGCTTGTTCGGACTGCGCCCAGGCTTTGGCGTCATCCAGGTGAACAAAGGCCCAGCCCCTGTCGTACAGGGAGTTGCGGCTGTGGAAAATGCCTGCTACTGTGAAGGCTTTTACTTTGGGTGTCATGCCTGAGAGACCAAGGTCTATTTTGGAGAGTATTACTTGCAGGTCATCGCCTACCCGCAGACCCTGCTGTCTGGCAAAATCCTGCCCTACAATGACTTGCCCTGGCTGAAGGGATTCTATTGCTATGGGTTTTATGTTGTCAAACAGGGAGGATGTTGCTCTGGCGGTTTCGGGTTCTACTGCTTTGAGCATGAGGGGTTCTGTTATTTGCCCAGACCTGGCTGACCGCGAAAGGGCCATGTCCATGCGAAATGGGTTGACGGCTTTTACGCCCGGTACATTTTTAATTATTTTCAGGGCTTCATCTGTATCCCAATTCTCACTGTCGCTATATGGGTGAATACTGAAATGGGCGGTGGCTTTGAAGAGGAGATTTTGTATTCCTTCCCGCCATCCGGCCATCATTGCCTGTGAAACCACGATGGTAAAGACACCTATGGCCACGCCCCACCGCGCAAAACGAAGCAGTGTGCGGACAAAAGCTCCTTTACGGCGGGTTTTAAGGTAGCGCTGAGCGATGTGGTTTTCAAATGCGCGCTTCATCGTTCACGTCTCCCATCACGAAGTAATTTTAGTAGCAGGATATCCACAAGCTCCCATATCTCCTTGAGTGCGGCCAATGCCATAGCCAGCCCCACTCCAAATAATAGTCCTTTGCCAACCGGACTGGTCAGTTTTGACGCAAATCCAGGCCAATCCCATATCCAGGCCGGAAAGCGCATTTGTCCCATAGATGCCAGACGCATAAGAATCATTCCGCCCCAAAGTAAGTACAAAAACCTGACCGCCCTCCAAAAAAGGAGCCTGGCAGGAGTCCGCACACGAAAGTTAGCCATTCAACTCAGTGATTCCATATCAAAGCGTTCCGCAATATTGTATCAGTTCCATATTTGAATCAGGCAAAATCTCAAAATGAACCTCGTCATGTTGCCAGACTTCATTCTGTGTGAAATGGCACATTTTACACGGAATTGCTATACATCATCTGCCAGGCCAGCCGAAGTATCAGACCCGCGACAACCAGAGTGAATAGAATGCGAATCCATTTGCTTCCTTTTGTCAGGGCTGTTTTGGCACCGAAATAACCACCAATGCCATTGGCTGCGGCCATACTTACGGCTACAAGGGGGAGCCAACTGCCTCTGAAGAGGAAAAAGGAGAGACTTGCTATGTTAGAAGCCCAGTTGACTGTCTTTGAAAGTGCTGAAGCTCTGAGAAAGTCAAAGCCGAGAAACGCGACAAAGAAAAAAATCAGGAGTGTTCCTGTTCCCGGCCCGAAGAAACCGTCATAAAACCCGATGGCGAATGAGATTATTGTTGCCAGTATGATTTGGTTCCTGCTGCCGTACTTTGGCGTGTGCGTGGTGCCTAGTTCTGGTTTGAGGAGCGTAAACAACAACATGCCTATCATCATCGCCAACATCACGGGGCGCATGTAGGCTTCAAACTGTCCTTCAAAAAAGTACGCTGTTTTTGCGCCAAACACCGCACCCAGACCGGCGGCGAGCATTGGGAGAGCCATTTCTCTGAATGGAACTATGCGGCTGTGTACAAATTGAGCTGCGGCAAATGTGGTTCCTGTGCAGGCGACCATTTTGTTGGTACCTAATATTGTTGTTGTTGGATGACTGGATAGACCCAGAAACATTGCCGGAATAGAAATGAGACCGCCGCCGCCAACGGCTCCATCAATAAATCCGGCCAGACCCGCCGCCAGTATAAGAAAAAAAAATGTCAATGGGGGCGGCATTGTATCTTACTTGATTCAGACCTTCATGATTTCAGCTTCTTTATGCTTTAAGATGTCTTCGACTTCTTTAATGGAATCGTCTGTGTGTTTCTGAATTTGATCCAATGCCTTTTTGGCGCTGTCTTCTGACAGACCTGCTGATTTATCCTTTTCTATTTTTTTTATGTTTTCATTTCCATCGCGGCGGACGTTGCGTATGGCGGTTTTAATTTCTTCGCCCATGCGGCCAATCACTTTGCTCAGTTCTTTGCGCCTTTCTTCGGTGAGTGCGGGAATTGGAAGCCTGATAACAGCCCCGTCGTTGGTGGGGTTTAATCCCAGACTGCTCTTTAAAATAGCGGTTTCAATGGCTTTGATGGAATTTTTATCGAAAG
>JAIRRD010000139.1 GCA_031256155.1 Holophagales bacterium | reverse complement strand
GGGTTTGGTTCTGATTCCAGTGGCCCACAAATCTAGTCAGAGCGGCCGTACTCGCAATGAATGTTTTAGTAGCGGCAACACTGAGTTCCGGACCGGAACGTAGAGGGCAAAAGATATCGGCCAATTTGGCCATTGGGCTATCTTCGACATTCACAAAAGCCGCTGTTTTGGCACCAGCTTTGGCACATGCCGTCAATACAGCTACAATATCCGGACTTTTGCCTGATTGAGATACGCCAAGAAGCAGTGAATTTCGCATATCCAAGGGCGCTTGGTAAAGTGTCACCAGAGACGGCGGAAGTGAAATTACAGGGACACCAGTCAGAGCGGTAATCATATACGCGCCATAATTACACGCATAGTTTGAGGAGCCACGGGCAACAGTGGCAACAAATGTCGGCCTGTTAGCGCGGGCATACGCGCCCAATTCGCGGTAACATTCTTCATCCTGCGACAGTTGATCGGCAATTACTGATGGTGTGGATAACGATTCCAAGTACATTTTAGAGGTCACTGTGTCCCCTCCTTTTTTCAAAACTATACTATAGCGGTTTAAACGGGTTCCATCTCAAAATCGCGTTCCGCAATTTTGAGATGGAACTGCCCTTTGGAACCCATACCTACAAAAAAACTCCGAGGTTTTGCAAGTAACTCGTGCTATAGTTTTATAGCAGTTCAACTTATTGTAGTTGAGTTGCTATGTCAGGATTGGTTTGCAAATCCTGACTGCGAATTGCTTGCAGGTGGGCTTTGCTCGCCGTTAAGGGAGTTATACAAGCTAAAATGGCTATATTGGTTGGAGCAACCGATGCGAATTCTTGTTACAGGTGGAGCAGGTTTCATAGGCAGTCACTTTGTTGACCGTTTCATAGCAGAAGGCAATCAGGTTTGGGCCTTGGATAATTTACGCAGTGGCTCCAGAACAAATGTCAATCCCAAAGCGAAATTTATTTTGATGGATCTCAAAGATGCAGCTTTAGAGTCTGAAGTTGCTCAGATACGCCCCGAAGCCGTTTTTCATTTAGCGGCACAAATAGATGTGCGCGTAAGCTGTTCAGACCCCATTTTTGACGCCACAGAAAACATAATAGCCACATTGAGGCTAATTGAAGTCGGACTTAAAAACGAGATGCGCTTCTTTGGTTTCGCGTCCAGTGGCGGTGCAATTTATGGCGAAGCCAGCAATGGCCCTCAGTCGGAAATTCACTTGGAAGTCCCCATGAATCCATACGGCGTTGCAAAACTCGCCATAGATAAGTATCTGCATTCCTACTCAGTCCAACGGAGCTTGAAGAGCGTCAGTCTGCGTTTCTCCAATGTTTATGGCCCCAGACAGGGTGCTAAAGGCGAAGCCGGTGTGGTAGCTGTATTTGCCAAACTGTTAAGGGATGGCAAGCCACCGCGTATCAATGGCGATGGTCTTCAAACCAGAGATTTTGTGTATGCACCCGATTTAGCGGAAGCCGCCAGTATGGTACTGAAGCAGAGAGCCACAGGCGTATTTAACCTGGGAACGGGCATAGAAACAACAATATTGGATTTGGCAAAAAACCTTTGCAGCATAGCTGACATGGACGACTCTTTAATTCAGCATGGGTCAGCTATTCAAGGTGAACAGCGCCGCAGTGTGCTTGACCCGTCAAAAGCTGCCAGAGAATTGGTATGGAACCCTCGCACAAGTTTTGCGCACGGCCTAAAAACCACATATGATTGGTTTGTTGCCAATAGGTCGGTGGAATAATGCGTACGGAATTATTAGTCATGGCCGCAGGTATGGGCAGTAGGTTTGGCGGCCTGAAGCAGCTTGAACCTGTTGGTCCCTGCGGCGAAAAAGTCATGGACTACAGCCTCTATGATGCCAAAAGGGCTGGTGTTGAAAGGGTGGTGTTTGTAATCAGACGGGAATTTGAAAGTGATTTTCACCAGCAAGTAGGATCACGGTTTGCCAAATGGATGGATGTCGCTTATGCGTTTCAGGAAATTGATTTACTGCCGGAAGGCTTTTTTGTTCCAGAAGGCCGCGTAAAGCCATGGGGTACAGCCCACGCGATTTTGGCCGCCAAAGACACTATCAAAAAGCCATTTATCGCCATTAACGCCGATGATTTTTATGGACGCAGAGCTTTCAGTGTGCTTGCGGATTGGCTATCCGGGCCAGCTCAACCGGGGCCTGAACAATATGCCATGGTTGCGTTTCAAATGGCCAACACTCTTTCGGCCAATGGAACAGTAGCCAGAGGTGTTTGTGAAGTCAATGAAAACGGGCTCCGGAAAGCTGTTGAAGAACACACCGCCCTGGAACCCTTTGAAAGCGGGGTGCGTGACGTAAAATCGGATGGTTCTGTAATTAAATTTACCGGTCTGGAACCTGTCTCCATGAATTTTTGGGGGTTCCGGCCAAGCATTTTTTTACATTTGGAAGAGTTGTTCATTGATTTTCTAAAAGAGCGCGGACAGGAATTGAAATCCGAATTTTATATTCCATTTGCAGTAGATGATTTCATTCGCACCGGTCGGGCTACAGTCCAGGTACTCCACACACCGGACCAG
>JAIRRD010000136.1 GCA_031256155.1 Holophagales bacterium | reverse complement strand
ATGCTTGAGGAGGCATTCAAGGCTGGTCTGCGTCCCAATTTAAGACTTGATGAATATTTAGATTTATTTATTACAACAATAGTTGGAACAGGACTGACGTTTGAAATGCCGGTTCTGGTATATTTTTTGGCTAAGTTCAGATTAATTACGGCAAAATGGATGCTGAAATACTGCCGCCATGCGGCTATAATAATGCTGGTTGTCGCTTCATTCATAACGCCGGGCGATATTCTTGTTACAACAATTTTTATAGCTCTTATGATGCTTGCCCTATATTTTATTTCGGTATTTGTAGCCTGGCTTGCTGAACCCAAACAAAAACCCGCTGAATAATAATGAATTTATAGTCAACGTCCTTGACAAACAGTACAGATGGGGAAGCACCGGCTGCGCCTTCCGTTTCGTTCCCCGCCTATGGCTGCTCTCTACACTCTCGACGCAGCCTCTGCACTCCGTGCAATTCCCAAGGGGAATGGCTATAGCTTGTAAAAAAACTCTTCAGTCATCAAATCAACTGAAGAGTTACTAGAGCAAATTCACTTTGAGATGGTACATCTTCTTGCAGTTCACGTCTGCGCTCACCGTTCCGCTCACCTGCTATCGCGGGCTCGCTTCACTCTCAGCGCAGACTAAGCACTCCGTGCCATTTCAACTTTTTCAAAGTTGAAATGCTCTAAGCGATAAAACTATTATTTTGTGCGTTATTTGGCGTACGCAGTAGTTTTTGTTGCGATGAAGAATGTCATCGTCTTTGTTGTGATCTTCTTGCCCTGTGCTTCGGCAACCTTGACCTTTGTGGCATAATCTGTGTGGCCAGCATCAAACAGACCTAAAATTGTGGTATAAGATGCTATTACATTGCCATCCACTGTGACAGTCTTAGCAGCGGAATACCCTGAGAATAAGCCGTGATGATCGGCTGTGCCACCAATAGTAGTAGCCGTCACACATCCGGTTGCTACAACCAATGCTGCTGCAGCGATAAGTCCAGAGAGTTTGTGTAGTTTCTTCATAGAGATTCTATCCTTATGTTTTTTGCAGAACCATTTCTGCCAAATCAATAATACAAAATAAAAAGCAAAATGCTACATTTTTTTTACAATTTCTTTACGTCATTATGAGTATTTAAAATAAAAATACCCCTTGTGTCATTGATCAGTAAATAAAACGAAAATATATCACTTAATAGTTATACGAACGGGAGCAAGGGCATAAACGCCGACAGGATCGTTCAGAGAACGTAAGCGAAGCAGGGCTGATTCCAATTCATTTTGAGCGGTGTCAAATGAGCTGGCTTTTATCAACTTGCGCTTGTCTGAACCACCCAGTCTCTTTATTAAACGCTCAATAGAGGTCTGGGATGTTTCAGGATTATCAATGCGATAGTTTTTTCCTATTTTCGCAAGTTGAGCGGCATGTTTTACCGCAGCATCCAGGCCGCCAATCTCGTCAACCAACTTTAATTCCAGCGCCTTGCGGCCAGTCCAGACTCTGCCCTGAGCAATTTCATGCACGGCCTTTTTATCAATACCACGACTTGTTGAGACCTTTTCCAAAAACTGGTCATAGATAAAGTCAACAAGGGCCTGGCCCCTCTCCATTTCAGCCGGTGTCATTGCGCGCACTAATGAAGGATTTCCGAGCCTTGCCATTTGGACTGAGTCGAAAGTTATGCCATGATTGGCGGCTAATTTTTCAGCATTTGGGAATATGCCGAAAACGCCAATGGAACCGGTCAGTGTTCCAGGCTCCGCAAAAATGCGATCCGCAAATGTGGAAATCCAGTAACCGCCAGAAGCGGCAAGATTGCCCATAGAAACTATAACAGGTTTGTCTTTCTTGAGGGCTATGATTTCGCGCTGGATCACGTCGGAGGCCATAGCGCTACCACCAGGGCTGTTGACGCGCATGACCACGGCTTTTACGTCTTTGTTCATCCGCAGCGCACGCAATTCCTGAGCAAAGCTGTCGCCGCCAATTTTACCTGAGCCGTCCACGGCATCGCCATCAACAATGTCACCCTCAGCAACAACAATTGCTATACGGTTACGAACCTTCTGAGATACCTGAGACGTCCTGGCGTATGTCTCAATGTCAATTTGCGGAAAAGTCTTTGCGCTGATTTCGCTCCCTGTCATTCTTTTGAGTTCATCAAGAATTTCATCATAATATGTTAGTAAATCCACCAGTCTTTCAGACTGCGCTTCCTTGGCACTCATGAGTCCTTTTGTATCGGCCAGTTGTTGAATGACCGCTGGTTCAACTCCGCGCCCCTTGGCTATTCCTGTTTTAATGCCATCCCAGATTTCTTCCAAATAAGCGCGGATCTGCTCGCGGTTTTCAGGACTCATCCTGTCGGATGTGAATGGCTCTACAGCGCTCTTGTACTTGCCGACTTTTGTGACCTGGACTTGAACACCATATTTATCAAATGCTCTTGAAAAAAAGGTCAAATTGGCAGTTGGGGCACTTACATCTATAACACCGAGCGGATTTATCATCATCTTGCCTAATCCGGCGCAGAGGTACAGACTGCCGCGTCCCCATGTCTGGTTGTATGAAATAACAGGCTTTTTGTCTTTAAAGCGTTCCAGCGCCTGCTTAAGTTCCAACATAGCGGCCGCTCCCGCGCTTTCCAGGTTTCCGGTAATAAAGAGACAGGAAATCTTTGGGTCAGCAGTAGCTTTGTCCAACGCATTAATGAGTACTGGCAATGATAAATCCTGTTTCATATTACCCAGCAATGCTTTTTGTATAGCGGTGGTCGGATCATCCTGGCTTGGGCTGTCAGGCAGGCTCCTGTCCAGACTGAGAACCAGAATCGCTTTGTTTGGCACTGACGGAGGCTGAGGCCCCACATATTTGACAAATACTATAAATAGAGCAAAAACACCGCCAACAAGCATAATCAGGGCGAACATCGTACCTAAACACGACTGAAAAAAAGATTTCATGATTTACTCCCAAAGAAACAAAATAACAATAACACTTTGTCCTTTTTACAGCAATTTCATTTTCAGGATTTCAACGATTTCGCCTGATGTGTCTTGC
>JAIRRD010000126.1 GCA_031256155.1 Holophagales bacterium | reverse complement strand
CGTTGGGCAACCCATAGACTCTCCTTCTAGGTCTAGTGCTTCAACTAGAACAAAAGTTGCACAAAATCAAATGAAAAAATACACGGAAAATACATACTAGAAAAAGGCCAAAGTCGAGGTGGAGCATTGTTATGCTCCACAAGTAAAACGACTATATATCAGGCATTTTTAAAATGCGTTCTGATTGCCTTGACTACGGCTTCAGCGTAGCGTTCTCTAAAATCAGGAGCTTTCAGCAGAACTGCGTCTTCTTCATTTTGAAGGTTTACAACTTCTATCAGAACTTTTGTCATTGCCATATTAGTGCGAATAACGGCGGGAATAAAACTCTTGCCTGATCTGTTGATAGCATTGCGTATTGGGCGGTTTGCGTGGATGGGAAGCCCTTCCTGATCGAGTATTTTCAACAAGCCTTCAGCAAAAATATGGCTTCTGGCTTCAGATTCCAGTTTCTGCCGTGCTGTAAAACTCACACTTGCGCCATATCGCAGCTCGCTCACATGAGTTCCATCGCCGCTCCAGGTGAATTTGCTTGGAACCAGATTAGAGGCCGGAACGTACACCATGCTCCCTCTTGAGGATGGGTGCAAGCTGTCAGCATGAAAACTGATAAATATTGTCTTACGCGAGTCTGCGGCTTTTGGTCTTGTAAAAAAGTGATTTGCCAGTACCCATCTAAGATTCACGCTTGTACTTATTGCAGACTCGCCGTCATTGGGCTTGGGCGGTGTAGTCAGTAAGACAGCGTTTTTTGTCATACTGGGTATGCTGTTCCTTATGCCGAACCCGATGCCTTCATAGCGAAGTGTGGTTGAAACTTGCGCTTCTGTATTGAATTCCAGCAATCTGCGAACCCGCATGGTTATGTCATATACAAAGTCAGACTCCCAAACCCCATTGGCTCTTGCGCCTGAGTCAATACCACCGTGACCAGGGTCCAGGACTATGCGCACTCCAGAAAGGCGTGGGCCGGCCTCAATTTTTGCCGTCCTGCGGACTTCCGCCCGCATTTGCCTTTCCTCGGCAAGTCCTTTTGAGCCTTCGGGCATAAACGGGTCTGTCAAATATTCCAAAGGTATTTTGATGAGCTGCCCAGGCTGAATTGAACGGACATCGTCAATGTCGCTTCTTTTGGCAATAATGTTTGCCAGTTGGTTGACTTCTTTAGCGTCAACTAAATCCGTGTAGCGCATAACAACGCTGTAGTAGAGAGTTTCGCTCTTACGCAGTTTGTAAGCAGCGTAATCTCCTTTAGAATCTTTTTCGTAGGAGAGCATTGCTCTGAATGCTGCTGTGCGGGCTTCATCGCTGAGTTCATCTTCAGGCTGGCTTCTGTCGGGAGCTTTTGCCGCTCCGCCAAACTCAGGGGATAGTAATATTTTTGGTATCAGCCAAATATCACCTTCTTTAAAAAGCTCTGGTTTATTGGGGTTAGCGTCCATCAGCTTGTCGTAGTGCTGACCGTAACCTGTGAATAGCGTACTGAGGAGCCAGACTGATTCTAATTTTGGCCATCTGACACTGTGTTTAATTCCATCTTTATTCCATTCATCCTTTGGAAACAGGGCTTTGAGAGTCCACCGCTTACCTTCAGTGGTCAAGTCCTCATAGGGAAGCCACTGGGGCAGACTGCCTTTTTTAGTGGCAAATGTTTTTGGCAATTCTTTGGAGTCAACAACCACGCCTTTTTTAAACTGCAAGCGCACAAGGGCGAACTTTCCGTTTGGCAAGCGTCCTCGAACTTCCGCCAGATCAGGCTCTACGGCCGCAGTTACTATTGCGGCGGGTATCAAAATGACTGCTAGACTCTTTAGGATTTCCATGAGACTTCGCCAGTAGAGCTAGCTGTTTGCATAAGGCCGCCTTCAATCCAGGATTTCAGGTCGGACCTCAATCCATCAGGGTCTTCGGCTCTGCGCTCCAGAAAGATCGCGAATCGACGTTCTAAATGGGCAGTACCTTCTTCAAGCAGGAATAAGCGGTCTGAAATGCGCCCCTGCACATCCTTAGTCTGGGTTGGAGGTAGTTTTAATGCCGAAATATCCAGTTGAACTGCACCAAGCGTACAAGTCCATTCCATGTCGCCCGCCAATATGCGCAATTTGGCCTTACAAGGGCGCAAACCACGTGACAGAGCCTCAAAAGCCTCAAGTGATTCCGATGGATTCCCTTTGCGCAGGCTCAACTCCTTTACGTCCCCCCGTTCTGTCACGAGCATGACTGAATCGTCCAAAAAACAGGCGGAAGTATCAAACGCCTGCCCAGAGGTCCCGCCCTCAGTCAGTCCGCGCATCCAGAGCCAAAGCAAAAACTCTTCGCCAAGAAAACGCCCTTGCTCAATCAACTCTAGTGGTTTCATACATCCCCCCTGCTCAAATCAAAGGGTTCCAAGGCAACCAGAACATCGGTTGGAATATTCGGAGCCAGGCGACCAGCCAACAGCAGTGGGGCCAGGGGTTGTAATTCAACACCAAACGATTTCATGCAGAGGCTCATCAAGTGGCTTTGGGCTTTGCTATTGCCAGCTGTAGTCCAAACTAAGCCTCCTTTAATATCCCAAGCAACTTCCACAATACGCGGCGTTGGCAGAACCTGGCGAAGCAGTTCGGCCCTGACCTCATCCTGCAAGGAGATCCGAGCCTCTCTTCCTACAAAAGCCAGGTCTTTTTCTTTCATGAGATTTTGGATACGCAAGTCTGTGTGGGCTTTCAACAGCATTGGCGGCACTTTGCGAGTGTCAACCCGCAGGGCGAACACGGCAAAACGACCCTGAAAAACATGATTGGAATCCGCCGGTGTCACAAGCGGATTACGCCAATCAACCCAGCCATGACGTTCTTCTTCCATCCCATCCTCAAATGGGCGATAGCGGCCTTGCTCCAACCCCCTGCACAGTTCTTCCTCATCAGGTACCGGCCCCAGCGCGAGGAAGCGACGAAGAGACAGAGTCCCTTGCAGCAAACCCATGTATTAACTCCTGCCCGAACAATTTCAAACCTGCTTCCAACAAGGAAAGCAAAATAACACACACATTTAGAGTACTTGCAAACCTCCATGATACAAAATATTGGTAGAATTATGTAGCAGTTCAACTTTTCAAAGCCGAACTGCTACGCTAGGAATTGCTTGCAAATTATTGTGGCGTATTGCTTGCATGCGGATTTGCCCGCCCTTAAGCAAGCATTACAAACAAAAATTGCTATATGACGGGAGCTATTTAGTTAATGACAATACAAATTGTTCTGCTCGCGTTTTGTGCTCTGGTTATTCTATGGGTTGCCTATAGAATTGGTAAAGTGCTTTCCCGTCTCTTTAGGGTGGGATTTCGTACCTTGCTGGGCTTGCTTCTGTTAGGCCTAGCTGGTTATTTGATTTGGCGTTTTTTGCTCTGACCTAATTTTCTATCAGGAGTCAGCATGTCCGCTCTAACTTGCGCCAACTGCGGCGCCGACCTCACAGCCTCTGGAAGCGTCCGCATTGCAGAGTATCACTTTGGCCGCCTGGAGACAGCCAAACAAGAAACCGCTGAAGGCCCCGGCTACATCTATCACTGTGAAGCACCCGATGTATATACGCTCATCTGCAATGGCTGCAAGCGGCTGGTAAGAACACTCCCCCTCCATAAGTAGAGCCTATTTCAAAACTTCTTAGTCGCTTGCAAAATTTAAGCTTTGCAAGTGTGGCGAACTTGATGGGTTTCGCCGGAATAAAGCCGGACGATGCCATCCAAGAGCTTGTTGGTTTTGGTACATGTGCCAAAGACCTGCAGGCTTTAAGGGAGCGTTTGGAGTGGACTATGAAATGAGCGAAAATAGCTATATATTTTGAAATTACCTCATTTGGAGCAAAACATGTCCAGAACTGCCTTTTTTTACTTTTATCTTTTAATTGTCGCGCCGCTAATTGGACAGCAGACAAATAAAATGCCCTTGCTACCAAGCGGGCAGGGACTGCAACCTGCGGGCCATACTATGGCGTTTTCGGGCAGACCAATTGACTTGGCGTTGTCAGAAGACTTTGGCCTGGCACTCGTAAAATCAAACAGAGGCCTGATAGTGCTGGATGCGAAAGATGGAAGCCAAGTGCAGTTCCTGCCATTTGAAAAGATGGCGGCCTCCATGCACGGAATTGCGATAAGTCCTGATGGGGCATGGCTCACTACGGCGTGGACGGGACTTGTAGAGGCAAAGAGGGATTCTTTGGGATACTGGTCATGGGGAAGGAACATACCCATCCCTTCTGCTGACAAAAAGGCTTCATATCCATGCGGACTGGCACTGAGTAAGGATGGAAAAATGGCATTTGTAGCCATGAACCGCCATAACACGCTTGCCATCGTTGATTTGGAAAATGAGAAGGTGGTTAAGGAAATACCTGTGGGGGTTGCTCCTTACGGCGTTGCGCTCAGCGTTGACGAAAAAATTGCATATGTGACAAATTGGGGCGGACGGCGTGCCAGGCAGGGCGATGCTGTTATGCAATCATCCGGTACACCTGTGGTCGTTGACGAGCGCAGCTATCCCATAAGCGGTACCATCTCCAGGGTTGACCTGGAAAGCGGCGCAGTTCTGGCAGAAATCGAAGTTGGTCTGCACCCATCGCAAATTGTCGCAAATTCAAGTGGTTCCATGCTCTATATTGCCAATGCCAACTCTGATACTGTGGCTATCGTCGAGACCCAGGATTTTAAGACACTCGAAACCATTTCCATCCGCCCCGACACACACCTGCTTTTCGGTAGTCTGCCAAACGCGCTATCCCTGAGCAGCGATGAAAAAACGCTGCTCGTGGCCAATGGCGGCAATAACGCAATCGCTGTTCTGGAATTGGGGGACGCTGAAATGAAAGCAAAGACAAAAATATCAGGATTCATACCAACAGGCTGGTTCCCTTCAGCCGTGGCGATGAACGGCAATGCCATTTTTGTCGCTAACGCAAAAGGAGAGGGCTCCCGCGACGAGTCAAAGCGAGAGAATCAAGATAATGAAGATGTTCAAAAATGGCATGTCAAATGGGAGAAAGGCTCTGTGCAGCGGATTGAAATCCCAGGCTCTGAATCCCTGAAATCCATGACCGCAGAGGTAAAGAGGCTGGGAATGATTCCACAGGCATTGAGGGCGATGGAGCGCAACCAAAACAAGGTAAAACCAGCGCCTGTTCCCAATAAGCTGGGGCAGCCATCCGTTTTTCAACACGTCATTTATGTAATCAAGGAAAATCGCACGTACGACCAGGTATTTGGGGACATCAAAAAAGGCAATGGCGACCCCGGTCTTTGTATTTTTGGCCGCGAGGTGACTCCAAATCAACACGCGCTGGCTGAGCAGTTTGTATTGCTGGACAATTACTATTGCAATGGCATAGTCAGCGCGGATGGGCATCAATGGGCCACACAGGGCATCACCACTGACTATCAGGAAAAGGCATTTGGCGAGTGGAGCCGCAGCTATGACTTTGGCACCGATCCCCTGGCTTTCGCCCCAACGCCTTTTTTATGGGACATCTTGCTTTTGTCGGGACTATCTTTCCGCAATTACGGCGAATTTGATTTTCCCGCCCTTGTCCCAAAGACCGCCACCTGGAAGGACTTCTACAACGACTACCTAAACAAGACGAAAACGGTTTCTTTTGAACAGCGTATAAATATTGAGCCATTGCGGTACTACACATGCCCTGATTATGCGGGGTGGGAAATGCAAATTCCAGACGTAGCACGGATGGAAGTGTTTTTGAAGGAACTCGCCGAATTTGAAAAAAAGGGCGAGATGCCCAACTTGCTGATAGTCTATCTGCCAGAAGACCACACACAGGGGCTGAAAGAAGGTGCGCCTACCCCCAGAGCCCACGTAGCGGATAACGACCTCGCGCTGGGAAAGCTGGTAGAAGCCGTGAGCAACAGCATCTTTTGGAAGGATACTTGTATTTTTGTCAATGAGGATGACCCCCAGAATGGCTTTGACCATGTTGACGGCCATAGATCGCTTTGTTTGGTGATAAGCCCGTACACAAAGCGCGGCAAGGTCATCAGCAGCTTTTATAATCAAAGTTCCGTGCTGCATACAATAACCCGAATCTTTGGTGTGAGTGCTATGAACCAGCTTGTCTCTCTTGCCCCATTGATGGACGCATGTTTTACAAATAAGCCCGATTTTACCCCATTCAAGGCTCTCCCAAATCAAATCCCGCTTGACGAAATGACCCCGTCGAAAGCCTCAATAGTTTCAATGGCATCAACCGCCGCCAATACCGACATTTCGCCATCTGCCGTTGACTTCATAGACCGCATTCTGTCACTGGACTTCAGTGTACCAGACGCTATTGACGATGACTTGTTGAACCGCACACTATGGCACAGTGTAAAAGGTTTTGGCACTCCCTACCCCGCCCACCTCGCCGGAGCCCATGGCACTGGGCTGAAAAAAAAGAGGCTGGTCCATGCGAAGTGATATAGCGGTTTAACTTATTGTAGTCAAACCGCTATATCACTTGTACACTACACAGCCAGCGCCACCGGCAAGTTCACCAATGATCCAGGGTGTTTCGCCAGTTGTTTTCAAATGGTTTATTACAAAGTCGCAGTTTTCCTTTTTAACGATAACCGCCATCCCAGCCCCAAGGTTGAATGAGTGCCGTGCGTCTTCTATGGGCATGTTGGCTTTTTCAATAATGAACCGGAAGAGCGGAGGGATTTCCCAGCTTGAAGTATCCGCGACAAAATCCAAATTCGGCGGCAGAATGCGTGGCACATTGTCTGTGAGACCCCCACCGGTTATGTGAGCCATAGCCAGCAGTTTTTTATTTTCAACCAATGGTAGCAAGTGGGGCAAATAACTTTTATGGACTGCGAGAAGCGCTTGGGCAACGGATTGGCCTGTTCCTGGAAGCTCATCATTTACGCCCAATCCAGCTATCTCAAAACAGACTTTGCGAGCCAGTGAGTAACCGTTGGTATGAAGGCCGGAAGAAGGCAGAGCGATAACAACATCCCCAGGCATCATATCTTTTGATCTGGGCAGTAAATTTTCCTCATCCGTAATCCCTGTTATTGAACCGGCAACATCTATCTCACCTTCGGCATATACACCTGGCATTTCAGCCAACTCGCCGCCAATCAGAGCGCAGTCGGCAGCCTTGCAGGCATCCGCCATTCCCTGGACTATTTTTTCAATAACATCCGGCTCCAATTTCTGCGCCGCAATGTAATCCAGGAAAAACAGGGGCCTTGCACCCTGAACCAGAATATCGTTGATGCAGTGATTTACTAAGTCGGCTCCAACCGTATTCCAGATTCCCGCCATGCGAGCCACTTTCATTTTAGTACCCACTCCGTCCATACTGGCAACCAGCAGTGGCTTTGACTCTGTAAACCTCGCATTGAACAGGCCGCCAAAAAGTCCAATGTCACTGCGGACACCAGAGGTTTTAGTGGCTTTAACCAGAGGTTTTATGCGTGCCAATGCATCATCCTGGCGGCTTATGTCAACACCGGAAGATGCGTATGTAACAGAGTGCTTGACCATGTTTACCAAGCCTTTCCATTTATACCAAGCCACATTCACCTGAATGGGCTGGGTATAAATATATAGCAGTTCCATGTGAAATGTGCTATTTCACATGGAACTATAGCGGTTTTATAGAGAGTGTTGCATTTGTAATGATATTTATCAAGAGCGCCTTGTGTTTTGGCGGTTTGTTTGACTTTGAATCATTACCTGTTGAACACTCTCTGGGATCTATCGGTGAAAACTCTCAAATGTTTTTCGAAGCCCTGGACATGCAATTTTGGTTTTGATATTATGGAAGTTTGTGGCTCGTTCGCCTTTGCATGGTGCAGGGGCGCTGTTAGCCAAAATAGGTGGGTGATACCCATGAGATTTGCAAAAACATTCCTGTCGGCTGCCGTTCTTGCCTCCTTAGTCCGTTAGCTTCCAAGCGGAGCCTAGAGTTACTTTGAACATTGTTGTTTTGAAATGGATTGTGCGTATGATACGTTTCGTGATGGTGGTCTTTTCTCTAGTGGTTTGTATTCCTGCTTATGCTCAAATAGTTGGTCAATGGGTTGATGGTCATTTCCTCGTGAATGATTTGACTGGTCCAAGAAACAATAACATTTCTTTTGGAAAAATCCTTTTAGATGCAGATGGCAACATCCGCAAATCAATTCCAAACATTGCTAATGTTGTTGATTCTTCGATTCTCCGTAGAAATCGTGAGTTTTCTGTATGGTCTTATTGGCACAATGACTCATTGTATACGTTGGCATGGGGTTTAGATGAAAAGGATGAAAATGGATCAGAATTTACGCGTTATATTTTTGCAAGATGGGACGAAGACGAGTGGCATTTATTGGGTGATTTCAAAACAGACACCCAGACAATGTTACAAGCTATTCCTTGCGATAACGACAAGTTTATTGTCATATCCAGCAAATTCCTAGGTAACAATAATAGCGAAAACAAGTCACCGTTCTACTGGATGTCTATACATCCTAGTGTCTAGTTGCACAATTTATCGGACCATGATATGTTTTCCAAGTATCTTTTTGGAGGGCATATGTCAAAGCAAGCCAGACAAGTCGAGTGTAGCGATGCTGAGAAGGTTAAACTCACCGAGATGGCCAATAGCCGCAAAG
>JAIRRD010000069.1 GCA_031256155.1 Holophagales bacterium | reverse complement strand
CTGCATCGGAGAGCGCGGCATAGCTGAATGAGGCGTAGCCTGCGTGGTGTTCGTTGGCATTTATGTATGCTGAAATATTTTCGGAGATGTAGCGGTAAAACAACATGCCGAGAACGTATTGTTTGAAATCCCAGCCGTCCACGCTCCCGCGCAGGTCGTTGGCAATGCCCCAGATTGCACGGTGCAGTTCCGCACGTTCCTGCTCTTTTTTGTTGTCAGTCATTTTCCTGCCGATTCATACCAATCTGTTGTCATTTCAAAACAGGTGTTTTGAAATCGGCTCAGATTTTATTCAAATCGCCAAACACATATCCTTTGCCCCATACAGTTTTGATTAACTGTGGATTGGAGGGGTCATCTTCAATTTTTTCTCTCAGTCTTTTTATGTAGACATCAATGGCTTTGCGTCCGCCAAAGTGGTTTTCGCCCCAGACATTTCCATATAGGGTTTCTCTTGACAGCAGTTTGCCCTGGTTTTGCATGAACGCATTCAGTATGGCAAATTCACGCGGTGTTAAATCCAACTCTCTGGTGTCCTTGTATATTTTTGCTGCCTTGTAATCAACAGTGATTCCCATGGACTCCATCGTTTCATTGGGTTCATTGGGGCGCCATCGCCTCAGGATGGCTTTGATTCTGGCAACCAGTTCATCTGGATTAAACGGCTTGACCATGTAATCATCTGCACCGATCTCTAGTCCGCGAATTTTGTCCAGGTCTTCAGATTTGGCAGTGAGCATTACTATTACGGAGTCAATATCCGATTCTTGCAGTTTAGTGCAGGTCTCAAAGCCGTCCATGCCGGGCAGCATTACGTCCAGTACGATTGCATCGGGCTTAATTGATTTTGCGATTGATAACGCCTCTTCTCCACTGGCAACTTCAGTGGGCTTAAATCCGGCCTTCTCAAGAGCTGTAGCGATATAGCGGCGCGCAAGATTATCGTCTTCTACCACAAGAACAGAGATGTCACGTGCCTCATTCAAGAAATCACCTCACAGGAACATTTTATACGAAGTTACATTTAAGTAAATACATTTTCGTCATATAGCGGTTCAAGTTATTGTAGTTGAACTGCTATGTCAGGATTTATTTTCAAATCCTGACCGCGTATTGCTTGTAGGCGGGCTTTGCTCGCCGTTAAGCGAGCAATACAAGCGAAAATAGCTATATAGCGGTTCAAGTTATTGAAGCTGAACTGCTATATATTACTGAAATGCTTTAGGACAACTTTGCTGCCATGAGCCGCCCAGTAAAATGGTGGTGACAGGAACGTCGGGTGTTTTCACTCCTCTGTGGGCAACGCATGTATGTTCCGCAACGACCCGCACTCCCCACGCTTGTGGGCGTAAATGGATTTCCAGCGCGTTGAATATTTCCCATGTCATTCGCTCTTGTACTTGGAGTCTGTTGGCAAATGCGTGTACTACACGTATCAGTTTTGACAATCCGACAATACCGCCCGTGCCCGGAATGTAGCCAAGAGTTGTGTGTCCAAAGAAAGGGGCTAAGTGATGTTCGCATGTACTGGCAAATGGGATGCGCTCAAGAATTACCGGACATAACTGCGTCTGACCGGCCATTGGCTGGAGTTCGGAAGCCAGGTCAATGTTGTAGCCTTCCATGCGTTCAGCCCAGAATGCGGCTACTCGGCTCGGGGTGTCCTTCAGTTCAGGCGATTTTGGGTCTATGCCAAAACTGGCCAGCAATTCAGCCGTTGCCCGCTCAGCCCGTTCGGTGTCAAAGCCCATGATTTTCCCCTGATATAGCCATTTTAGAGTATTTCAACTTTTGTAACAACCGGGTATGTATCGCCTACGCCTCCCATTGCGCTCCCCGCTGATGGTGGCTCGCTCCATTACGGCGCAGTCTAGTGCATCCGCGCATTTTACTTGTGGAGCATTGTTATGCTCCACAAGTAAAACGACTATAACAAATGCAACACTCTCGAAACGCACAAGTCGGCTAGAATTACTCTAGGAGGCATCTATGCGCGTATTCTATGGTTTTTTCTTGATTGCGGCTGTCTGTCTTGCCCAAGCACCCGAGCCGCGAATCGCTTTCGACGCAATCCACCACGACTTCGGGCGGGTGCTCCGAGGCCAAAAAGTCTCTCACAAATACAAAGCCGCCAATAATGGAGACGCACCCCTCCAGATAAAAGAAATTCAGGTATCATGCGGGTGTAGCAGTGCGATTTTGGGCCAGCGCTCGCTGCTACCGGGCGAGAGTACGTTCATTGAAGTGCAATATGATTCAAGTGGGGACATAGGCGCAATTCGCAAAGGGATTGATGTCATATTGAGTGATCCTGCCAATCCAACAGTTGGGCTGACATTCGAGGCAAACGTGGTGCGCGAAGTTATGCCCAGCCGTACAGTGGTATTTTTTGACGCAGTGCCGCGTAGCGGCTCGGCATCGGAGACCATACGCCTTGAATCGGGCATTGGGCAGACCGTGACAGTGAAAGAGATTAAAGTCCCTGTCCCCTACCTGGAATGCGAACAGCAACTGATTGGCAACGATGTTCTGTTGGATGTAAAAATCAACGGCAAGCTGATCCCCAAACACGCAAGCAAAGGGCAAGATGTTTTAATCGTCCACACAACCAGCTGCCATGACCCCATTCTACGGTTCAATATTTTCTGGGAAACCGCCTCGCCAATAATCGTCTCTCCTAAACAAGTAACATGGAGCGCCCCATCAGGAAGCGAATTACGAGCATCCGTTGCAATCGCCCATTCTAGCGACTTGCCATTCAGAATGTTAAAAGCAAAGTCCACATCGCGCTACATAAAGGCCATTAATATCGGCAAACACAGCGCGGCAAAACATACAATAATAATAGTTATGACCGCAAAAACCAAACCTGGCATGTACCGGGAAAAACTAACAATGAACCTAGATGATCCTAACCAGAGTATATTGGAAATTGATGTTATAGCAGCTTTGCGATGATAATAATGCAAAAACACTATAGTTTATTTTGAATCACTTTTAGCCTTAACAAGGTCTATATTTATTTGATTTTTGTCGGACTGCGACTTAGTCTCGTCAGTTTTTTTCACTGTTATTGATCCGTGTTGGACAGAGCCATCGGGCATGGGCCGAAAATAATCGTATTTGGTTCCCTCTCTGAGAGGCGACCCACCGAGTGGAGGGAGTGATAATTTTTCGATTCTCCCGTTTTCTGGATAGATTCTATACCAATTTATGAATGGATTCCGTCTTGCAAGTTCGTTCTGTCGCTTATCAATCATTTTGGTGATCTCATCCATAGTCATCTTGGGGTTTGTTGCCAGCAGCTCATTAATTTCCTTAATTGAATCTCTTGTTTCCGTTGTAAAAGCGGCTTCGTCTTGAGCAGCTACTAAGACAGTCCCTTCTTTCTCAGGTTGAAGACAAAGAATGGCGTTAGGAAAACCGCCGGAAATTACTTGTTCAGGCGTTGTTTTTTTAAAAATCATTCCTGAAGCTACAAGCGATGCTTTTTCTAACGAAAATGTCCAATATAGACCAGTATTTCGGTTAATGGATACAGCATGGTTTTCTGTTATAACAATACTACTTCCAAATACCAATTGAGCAAAACTTGGTTTGCCAAAGTGCTGCTGTAATTCGTCCATACCCCTAATTGCAATGGAATCGTCCAATTTAATTTCCTTCTTGCTAGTGTCTAATTGCAAAAGTTATCAGTCTTATTTGACAACTGTGTGCCCCTGATTTCCCGTTTGCGCCAGATGAAGGGCTTCGCTGTTGAGTTGTAAGCCTCTACGAATTTCTCAAT
>JAIRRD010000068.1 GCA_031256155.1 Holophagales bacterium | reverse complement strand
CTGAATTGAGCCAGAGCGGGTTTGTTCCCGGTATACGGTTTTCCGCCTCATTCTGGCCAGCGCCATCGTGGGACTCGACATTGGCTTCAGCGCAGATGTACAGGCCAAGTTCATCCGCTAAGTCGTATGTCAGCACATTGTTGGGGTAGTGCGAGGTTCGTATGGCATTAATGTTATTGCGCTTCATATTGAGCAGGTCTTGAATTATTTCGTCTTTTGTGATTGCTCTGCCATTGGTAAGGCTGATTTCGTGGCGGTTCACACCGCGTACCATGAGACGTTTACCGTTTATGAGCAGCATCTGGTGGTTGGTGTCACCCGGAACCCAAACACGATTCAACTTGCGGAAACCAAGGCGGGCCACGGCTGTCTCCAGTATTTCGCCGCTGGGCGCTCTGAGTTGGATGAGCAGCTTGTATAAATTGGGGGTTTCAGCAAACCACAGGCGCGGCGCGGCAACGGCCTTGAATCCACGAACAGTCTTGCTTGAGGGGCCAAAGCTGTTCGCGGATTCAACAGCCACAGGCAGGACAAGGGGGCCATTGACCCAGGCATTAGTGTCATTCATGTTTTTCAGGGTTGCTTCAACAGTGTACTGACCTGCCCTGGTACTGAAATTGCGCACTGTAACTTCAAGGTTGAGCGTACCTTTGCTGAGACCATCTTCCAGGGATGGCGTTATAAAGAAATCACGCAGTTCCACTGTATCCTTGGAGAACAGAAATACATCGCGGAATATGCCGGAGAGGCGAATCATATCCTGATTTTCCAGATAACTTCCCAACGACCAGCGATATACCTGAACGGCTATGGTGTTTTCGCCCTTGCGGAGGTACTTTGTTATATCGAATTCAGAAGGAGTGTAGGAGTCTTCGGCGTAACCAACCTTGTGTCCATTGATCCAGAGGTAAAAAGCTGATTCCACGCCCTGAAAGGATATGAACACCCTGCGCTCCTCCCAGAAATCAGGCAGTGTGAAGGTGCGGCGGTAGTGACCAACTGGATTAAATGCGGTTGGGGCTGTGACCGGATTTGCCATGTTTATGGAACCGCCAAAATTGTTCCATGGGTAATTTGTGTTTGTGTAGATAGGGCTATCGTATTTCAGTGAACCGTCCGCGCTGCGGATGGTCTGCCAGTTGGACGGGACGGGTATCTCATCCCAATCGCCAGTATCAAAGCCCACCGGATCCCAAAACTTGTCAATCCTTTCAATCGGCCTGTTCACCACTTTAAATTTCCACAGGCCATTCAGTGAAAGGTAATATTCTGATCTCGTAAAATCGCGCGTAAAAGCTGAATCCTCATTGGTGAGCGCCGTTTTGTAGTCCTGATAAGGTATGAAAAACGCACGCGCTTCCTCGCGGTTTACACGGACAGTTTCTATCTGGTCGTACCACTCTTCGCCCTTGAAGGGGGTGTCTCTGTTTCCAGCATTCAAGCCAAACGGCCCATCAGAGCCAATGCGCACGTATGAAGTCATAGTGAGGGGCAAAACAAACAGGCCAAGCGACATAATCAATACCAAATTGCGCCCAATCAGGATTGAACGCAATGAGATGCAAATTTTTGAAAATACATTGACGGCACGGCTTCGCAAACTGGGCAGGTGCCTGGAGAGAAATCTGGTTTTTTCAAAAAGTATGAGCGCTGCCATGTATTCTCCTCTAGCTCCATTTTATAGCAACATTGAGGAAGTGGTAAGAGAGTTCAGAGCACGACAAGAGGAATTAAGAGAGAAAAACCCATTTGCTGTCTGGCACCCTTATAAAAGCGCAAATTGCTATATCAACACTATCCAACTTTTTTTATTACCCATCTGGCTACGGCAATGTTAAGAGCGTTCCCCAGCAGTTTGTAATGATTGTTTAATGTCAGACTTGGGGGGAAGCGAAAAGACGGCGGATAACCCAGCAGGCGGCTGATTTCCGCAGGGCTGAAACGGCGCACGCCGGCTTGGGTTTTTAAAAAAGAACCGCTACCGACAAGGCGCCTGCCATAGCCGCCAATAAAACAAGAACTGCGGTGGGATTCCGGCGTCACCAAGTCCAGGCCGGGGCCATGCCGCGCAATTATTTCATCAGCGAGATACAGGCTTTCGTCTTCTGTCAAATCCAGAAAGCTGGATATAGAGCACAGTTCCAGGGATGGCAGAATGGCATCTTCAACGCCATTCACGCTTGCCGCAACAAAGACACGCGGCCTGCGGTTCGGAATGCCAAACTGAGTCGGACACAGATGAAAGCAGCGCCACTTCAATCCCACATCTTCCATGCGCCGTACGAGCAGTGCAAAGGCATCTGTGCCAAAAAAGCCTTCCACATTCTCAAGAATCAATCGCTTTGGTCTGACTACAACGAGCAAGTCCATGAGGTGTAGAAAAGCGGCGGATCTGGTGTCTTCAAGACCGCGTCTCCTTCCCATGCGGCAGAACGGCTGACATGGGGGACTCATTAACCATGTATCAGCCTCAGGCGCACTGATATCCTGCGCGGAAACAGCCGCCAATTCACGAGTCCACGGCGAATCACCAAAGTTCAGACTATAGACGCTATTGGCTATTTCACTGACATCTATTGCTGACACAACCCGACCCAGAGCTTCCCCGTCAGAGCCATTCATGGCATAGCGCCAGCCGCCGATTCCGGAAAAAAATTCAATTGCTCTCAATATAGGCTATTTTATAGCAATTTCATGCGAAATGTACACATTTCAGATGGAATTGCTATCGCTTGTAGGCGCGCTTTGCCTACCGTTAAGCGAGCAATATAGCAATTTTCGCTTTCATAGTCCATTTACGGCGAGCCAAGCTCGCCTATGGACTATGAGCGGCTGTTTCAGATTTGTCGAGCGTGTTTTTCATTTTTTTTACACACCAAAAGCGGCTTTGTCATTTGAATTTTGTTTACTGAAAAGGTGTCTTTTCTTGAAGGAGAAATGTATGAAACACAAATATCTAATACTGGGTGCCGCAACCATTGCGGCTACAGCTTTGACCTTCTTCCTGGCGTGTTCAGGCAGCAGCAACAAAGTTTCCATCCCTGATCCCGCGCTTGTGCAGCAAAGCCAAAACATCTGGAGGTTTGGCGTTATGGGCGACACACAGTGGACAGTGAGTACCGACACAGCCAGAAACCCAAATACTGTCGCTGTGGAGATAATAAAGCAGGTGAATGAGCAATTCATTTCAAAGGGCGTCGAATTCGTCATCCAGGTTGGGGACATAACCGATACGGCCAACAACACTTCGCTCCAGACAACCGCAAAGTACCGCCAGCCCCTGTACAATGCCGGGATAGGCTTTTATCCCCTGAGGGGCAACCATGAAAGCTCTGCGGCCAATGCGGCGGAATTTATAAGAGTTTTCCCCCAAACCAGAACCGGTGTGCAGAACAACAGTCCTGCCGATGTCCTTTCGCTGTCAACTACAGCGGGCGATATCCCAAAGACCGGTACAACTTTTACAGTGGGGAGCGGTTTCAGCAGCCCCAACAATTACGATGGCCTCAGCTATTCATTCAGCCACAAGAACGCCACATTCGTAATTCTTGATCAGTTTAGCCCGGTTACCGGGACTTATGCAGGGCTGGAAAATGTAATCGGCACACAGCAGAGCTGGATCAACAATGTCCTGAACACCAGAGCGACCAGCAATCTGGCTTTTGTTTTTTCGCACAAAGGACTGATTCACGAAGACCACAATGACGTACTCTTTGGTGCCAACTGTACAATCAACCCAACTGACCAGAACAACTTTATCAACAGCCTCTCCACCAATGGTGTCAAATACATGCACAGCGGACATGACCACATGCACAGCAGGAGCGTTTACACCAATACGACCGGTACTGCCTCAGTGCAGCAGATAACAGGCGCGTCCAACAGTGCCAAGTTTTACACTCCTGTCACCACTGCGCGTGATGCCCAGAACTTAGCGGCATTTGGCAGGAATCGCCAAACCATGTTAGTGCAGGAACTCTATACTGTTGGCTACTATATTTACACTGTTGATGGCAACAATGTCACAGTTGATTATTATTCCAGTATCCCTGTCACTGCCGGCGCGGACATAAACACAGTTCCGGTTCTGGCTTTCACAAAGAAAGAGACCTTTGGATACAACCTCAAAGGCAAAGCGTTTGTCGTTGCCCAGGGTGGCGCGTACAATGTAGTGCAGGACGGAAATGCGAGTATATTGAGCGGCACAAATGGCTTCAGCATGGTAGATGGCTCAAGCCGCCTTTGCTCACACGAAGTCACCACAGGCTGGACCACCAGGACAACTGGCTTATACACCGACGTATTTACACTTTGGGGAATGGCCAACGAATTTGTTGGCAGCGAGAAAACAGATACATATTGCCTTTCAATATCCTATGACACAAAGGACATTGAAGACGGAGTTGCCAAATCCGGCAGAGTGGGTATTGCGACTAAAGGAGAGAAGAACTGGGTCAACGCTGTGAGTAAAAATATTGGCAGCACGGCCACAATAACATTTGTTGATGGTCCCTATGACGCCTCAAAACACACACTGGGACACTGGGGCGTTGATGTCGCAAACCACAGGTTCTGGGCAGTCGTCAACTACAACGGTGATTTTGCGGTTGCTCCAAGCATCTGAGCCAATTGCCAATTAAAGTCGTTTACTTGTGGAGCATTGTTATGCTCCACAAGTAAAACGACTATATAGCAATTTTCGCTTTCATAGTCCATTTACGGCGAGCCAAGCTCGCCTATGGACTATGAGCGGCCGTGATTCGCAAGCGAATCCCGGCATAGCG
>JAIRRD010000035.1 GCA_031256155.1 Holophagales bacterium | reverse complement strand
CGCGATACGCAAAACACGAACCGCCTTTTATTCGAACAATGCCTTGAAATCCGCCGTATGCTATGCCTATAAATAGCCAAAGTCGAGGGCCGTGATTCGCAAGCGAATCCCGGCATAGCGGTTTAACTACAATAAGTTAAACCGCTATAGGCAAGTTTTACTTGCCGTAAAGAGAGCACTACAAGCGCAAAATGCTCTGGCTTGCCGTAAATGGACTATGAAAGCGCAAATTGCTATATGGTTTGGATTTACAAATTATTACAGACAAATTTACACAGATTTAACATCCACGAATCATATTTAAATCACTGTCCAGCCATTCTTGGGACATAAGGAGGATCAATATGCGATTGATTCTAACATCTCTAATTGCTCTCAGTACCATCGTTGGTCTTCAGGCGCAGGCTGTTAAGGTTGACAGCCAATTGCCTGATTACAAAAAAGTGGCTGGCGTGACTGGGAATCTAAACTCTGTTGGCAGTGACACACTGAACAACCTCATGGCATTGTGGGTTGAAGCGTTCTGCAAACAATATCCAAACGTCAAGATTCAGGTGGAAGGTAAGGGATCCGGCACAGCCCCGCCAGCCCTGATCGAAGGCACCGCTCAGCTTGGCCCAATGAGCCGGGAAATGAAGAGCGAGGAAATTGACCAGTTTGAGAAGAAGTATGGTTACAAACCAACCAGAGTAGCCGTTGCTATTGATGCCCTGGCTGTGTTCGTCCATAAAGACAATCCGGTCAAGGAATTAAGCCTTCAGAAATTAGACGGCATTTTCTCCAAGACCTTTAAGAGCGGCTACAGCGATTTAAAGACCTGGGATCAGGTCGGCGCACAAGGTGATTTCCAGGGACGCCCAATTTCTCTGTACGGACGCAACAGCGCTTCCGGCACTTACGGTTACTTTAAAGAAAACGCTCTTTTCAAAGGCGACTATAAGGATACTGTCAAGGAACAGCCTGGTTCCGCTGCGGTTGTTCAGAGCGTATCCACGGATAAATTCGGAATTGGTTACAGTGGTATTGGCTATCTGACATCTGGTGTCAAGGCTGTGGCGCTCGCCGCCGCTGAAAATGGCAAAGCTTTCACTGCTACATATGCAAATGCGTTGAGCGGCGATTACCCATTGGCCCGTTATTTGTACATCTATGTAAACAAGAGTTCAAAGAGCGGCTTAGAGCCAATAGTTCGGGAGTTCATCAAGTTTGTTCTTTCCAAAGAAGGTCAGGAAATTGTTGTAAAAGACGGATATCTCCCTTTGACTTTCAATATGTCCAACGACGAAACTAAGAAGCTATAATGCAAACATGGGCAACAGATCCCACAGAACAAAAGCCAAACATTTAGATCGTTTCATGGCTTGGCTGATCTCAGCCGGCGGCGTATTGATAATAGCCGCCGTGCTGGGGATCTTGCTTTTTATCACAGTAGAAGCGTTGCCCCTCTTTCGCAGTGCCAAAACGCAGGAACTGTCACCCTCTATGATTCCGGCGTGTGATGTCGTATTTCTTGACGAATCCGGCAAATACGCTGCAGCTTTTGATCGTATTGAAGGATTTAAGAGATGCTCTTTGGAGCAGCATGATGTCATTATCAGTGACTCTAAGGCCCAGCCACCCTTGCCCTGGAGGAGCGTTTTTTCAACAAACGCAAAGGGGCATATAGTAGTACAGGCTTCTGACAGTCGAGTCTATGCTGCGGAACTCCAGTGGAACAAACATGACCAGGGGATGGATGCCTATCTGGAATGGACCGGACCGTTTCACACTTCCGCAAGCGATAACCTGATCGCGGCAAGACTCATAAAGGGCAGCGGTCTGGGAAACAGGCGATTTATGAAAATAGCCGTCCTGGATGCGGGTTCAATCCGCATCGGTAGCGCGGCAATTCAGGACGCCATCAAGTGGTCGGAATGGCCATTGCCGCAAAACGTGACGCCTCTTACTGCGGAATGGTCAGAAAATGGCTCAATTCTTTTTGTTGGCACACGCGAAGGCGAATTAATCGCGTATGAGCCAAACAGTGAACTGTTGCGTTCAGATTTTGGCGAATCTGTGACCGCGCTTGGTTTCGCGCTTGGACATAACAGTCTTTTAGTCGGCGGTGTCTCTGGAAAACTGGCCGCTTACCAGGTTCTGCGGCGAGAAAATAAGGTTGAATTGCAGCGATTCCATAACTTTGCGTCTATTGACAGCAGCGTCAATGGTTTCATGGAATCTCTCAGAGACAAGCGATTCCTGGTCTGGTCGGACAGCGGTCTCGCCATATATCATCTGACCTCAGAAAAACAATTAACGCGCATGTCCGTTGAAATTCAAGGCACAGCCGCTCTAAGTCCCAGGGGGGACAATGTTTTGGCCACAAGTTCATCGTCAGCAAAGAGATGGCACGTACAGGCTTTCCATCCTGAAGTAACCTGGTCTTTATTCTGGAACAAAATTCACTATGAAGGTTATGTCAACCCGGAATACGTCTGGCAATCCAGCGGTGCCAGCGATGACATAGAACCTAAACTCAGCCTGATTCCGTTGCTGTTCGGAACATTAAAAGGCACATTTTACGCAATGCTGTTTGCCCTGCCAATAGCGATTTTAGCGGCTCTTTACACCAGTCAGTTCGCTTCGCCCAAATTCAGGGAAACAATAAAACCAACTGTAGAAATAATGGCTGCGTTGCCTTCAGTAGTTTTGGGCTTCATAGCCGGACTTGTGCTGGCGCCATTACTGGAACAGTGGATGATAGCTCTGTTGGCGATAATACCGATAACAATCACGTTTTTGATTCTGCTGATGTTCGCCTGGTCTAAAATTCCAAAACCATTCAGAGATAAATTCGGAAGCGGCAAAGAAGCCCTGTGGTTGGTTCCGGTTTTGTTCACGGCCGTGCTTGTCAGCATATGGACAGCGCCTTGGATTGAAAAAGTCTTTTTTGGCGGTGACTATAGAAATTGGCTCTACCAGACTCATAATATTGTGTACGATCAGCGAAACAGCATAGTAGTTGGATTCGCAATGGGTTTTGCCGTAATACCGATTATTTTCAGTATCAGCGAAGACGCTTTCACGGCGGTACCCAAGTCGCTTGCCTCAGCAAGCCTGGCTTGCGGAGCCTCACAATGGCAAACAGCCTGGCGCGTGATTTTGCCAACAGCGAGTCCAGGTGTGTTTTCAGCCGTGATGGTCGGATTGGGACGGGCCATCGGAGAAACGATGATTGTGCTTATGGCTACAGGCAACACTCCATTAATGGACTGGGGACCATTCAATGGGATGCGGACTCTGTCGGCAAATATCGCCGTTGAAATTCCTGAAGCGCCGCATCAGGGTACATTGTACAGAGTTCTGTTCTTCACGGCTCTATTGCTGTTTGCTCTTACATTCATCTTAAACACCGCCGCAGAACTGATTCGCCAGTCGCTGCGCAAGCGCTACGAGTCAATGTGATGAGCCGGTTTTTTGAATGGTGGCGCAGGGGAAGCGTCTGGGTATGGCTTTCAAGTGCTGCGCTGGCCTTGAGTCTTATAATGGTTGCAGGACTGGTGTTACTTTTGGGCGCAAAGGGGTTGGGCTTTTTTTGGCCCAGTAACATACAGCAGTTCCAACTGGCCGATGGACTTGTTTTAAGACAGGTGACGGATCATGAGAGTGAGGGACGCTACCATCCGGCCAGAATTCAGCTCAAGGTGGCCAATAGAGATATATATGGTCAGGACTTCAGGTGGATTGACCTGGCTGATATTCAGCAAAGTTCGCTTCCAAAGGACGCTCTTTTTGTTGAGAGACTTGAGTATGGCCCCTTCATTGGGAGGTTGATTCAGATTGAGGAATATGGGCAAGTTTTAGCTAGAGGAGACGAAGCCCTGTCAATAGCCCGCTCAAGGCTTCCAAGTGCCAAAGCGCACAATGCGCAAATAAAGACTTTGGAACAGAGCGAGGCCGGTTCTCTGAACACTCGTATAGAGAAGTTGCGTTTGGCCGAGCGCAAATCAGAGCTTCAGGGGAAACAAACACCTCAAACAATGCAGGAAGCTGAAAATAAGAGAAAAGAACTCCATCAGCAATTTGAACAACTACAAACAAGGCTGGACGCCCTGCGCGCCCAGTCAAATTCACTGACTGTCACACTGGAAACAGTGGACGGACATTCAAAAGTAATACCCCTCGCAAATATAGCGCGCTTAGTATCGCCCAATTCCGTTGGCCTGTTTGGCAAGATAGGTACTTATTTATCACGTATGTGGGAATTTCTCTCCACGGGTCCGAGAGAAGCAAATACAGAAGGCGGTGTGTTTCCGGCCATATTTGGCACGGTCATGATGGTAATGATAATGAGCATCATAGTAGTCCCTCTGGGAGTTTTGGCGGCGTTATTTTTACGCGAGTACGCGCGCGACGGCTGGGTGGTCAGGGCTGTCAGAATTTCGGTCAACAACCTTGCGGGCGTCCCTTCTATCGTCTTTGGAGTATTTGGGCTTGGTTTCTTTGTGGTTACGGTTGGCGGCGGCATAGATAATTTTTTCTTCCCGGAAAGGTTTCCTACGCCCACTTTTAAAACAGGCGGAATACTCTGGGCATCCTTGACACTCGCCCTTTTAACTCTGCCTGTGGTCATAGTAGCCACTGAAGAAGCCCTGGCTGCCGTGCCAAGAAGCCAGCGCGAAGGCAGTCTGGCCTTAGGAGCCACCAAGTGGCAAACTCTATGGAATGTTGTTCTTCCAGGCGCTAGTCAGGGTATTCTCACGGGACTGATTTTGGCCATGGCCCGAGGCGCAGGCGAAGTCGCGCCGCTGATGCTCACCGGCGTTGTCAAATTAGCGCCCTCATTGCCATTGGATGCGACCTTCCCATTTATCCACTTAGATCGAAAATTTATGCATCTCGGTTTTCACATATACGATGTCGGTTTTCAAAGTCCTAATAGCGAGGCGGCCAAGCCTATGGTTTTTATGACCGCGCTGCTGTTGCTTTTGATTGTTCTTGTGTTAAACATTTTTGCGCTACGATTGCGTAAAAAACTCCGCCGGCGCACTGGCGGCAGTTCTTTCTAGCAGGGTGATTCCAATGAGTACCGCCCCACATGTCGAAAAAATATTCGCACAAAGAGCCCTCGTTTCAGATGAATTTCCACTCACGGATACAACTGTACGCATAGCCCCAATATTGATACGTACCAAGTCTCTCAACCTGTTTTACGGGGAAAAGCAGGCGCTGTTCGATATCAACATCGGTTTTCCAAAAAACACCGTGACCGCTTTAATCGGTCCCTCTGGATGCGGAAAGAGTACACTTCTGCGCTGTCTGAATCGCATGAATGACCTCATTGACGGAGTCAGAGTAGAAGGCAAAGTATTACTGGGCGACCAGGACCTCTATGCCCCTGGAGTTGACGTAATTGGCCTTCGCAAGCACATGGGCATGGTCTTTCAAAAATCCAATCCCTTTCCCAAGTCAATTTTTGAAAATGTTGCATATGGATTGCGCATACAGGGGATCAGGGATCGCCTGGTCATTCAGGAAGCCGTGGAGCGCAGTTTGCAGGGCGCTGGGTTGTGGGACGAAGTCAAGGATCGCCTGAGCGAATCTGGCCTGGGGCTTTCAGGCGGCCAGCAGCAACGCCTCTGTATAGCCAGAGCCTTGGCCATACAGCCCGAAGTAGTTTTGATGGATGAGCCATGCTCCGCTCTTGACCCAATAGCCACAGCAAAAATCGAAGAACTGATCTTTGAATTGAAAGAAAAATTTACAATTATCATAGTCACGCACAACATGCAGCAGGCCGCGCGAGTAAGTGATTTTACAGGATTTTTCTGGCTAGGCAAAATGATTGAGCGGGATTTGACAGAACGAATTTTTACAAACCCAAAACAACAATTAACGGAAGACTACATAACCGGGAGATTCGGATGAACCGTCAACACTTAGACGCAGAACTGAGATTGATAAAAGACGGTCTGCTCGCCATGGCAGGCATGGCTGAAGAAATGATAAAGCTGACTATGAAATCATATGCGGAGAGGTCTGATCAGTTAGCCGAATCGGTTTTGACTATGGACAAAAGTCTGGACGATATGGAAATCAAGCTGGATCATGCCTGTATTGATTTATTGGCGTTGCAGTCCCCAATGGCCTCAGACCTCCGTTTCGTGACATCGGTCATAAAAATTCTGCCTGAAATTGAACGCATTGGCGACCACTGTGTAAATATCGCTCGACGCGCCTCCATACTCAATCACATGCAACCCATCCTGCCTGCCGGGCTTCTGGAGGGTCTGGCTTCCGAGACCAGTTCAATGATGCGCTCTTCAGTCGAAGCCTTTGTAGCTTCTGACGCCGACCTCGCCAGAGAAGTAATCATTGATGATGACAAAGTTGATGAAATATATAACCACTGCTACCGCGAATTATTGCGTCAAATGATGAGCGACCCGCTTTGCATTGAGAGAGCTTCCCACCTGATAATCGTGATAAAAAACTGGGAAAGAATTGCTGATATGGCGACAAATATTGCCGAAGAAGTGCTCTTTATTATTGAGGGCAAAAGCGCTAAGCATCAACATTTATACAAAAAACCAACATCATAGCCCATGGTGCAACAGTGGCAAATATTCTTTTACTTGAAGACGACACAGATATTCGTTGCGGCATGGAACAGCACTTCAAGCGGGAAGGCTTTACTGTCTGCGCTCTGGGTCTGGCGAAAGATGCTCTGGATTATTTAGCCAAGTCCGCTGAAGGCAACGCCCAGCATGTTGACGTTGCAATATTGGATCTCACTTTGCCGGATATGGACGGTTTGGAAGTGCTGAGAACTATCCGCAGGGAACCAGTACTCAAATCAACGCCGGTATTGATAGTAACAGCCAGAGGCGAAGAAATAGACCGCGTTCTGGGTCTTGAACTTGGAGCAGACGATTACGTATCAAAACCTTTTTCAAGCCGCGAGTTGATGGCAAGGGTGCGAGCCATACTGCGTCGCGCCTCTTTCATGGAAACGCCGGAACCTCTCCCTGTAAAAGCCTTGACCTTTGGCCCCATAAGCATTGATTTAGAGGGTTATGCGGCGCGGCTTGATGGTCAACTGATTGATCTGACCAGAAAAGAATTTGAACTGCTTGTCTATT
>JAIRRD010000023.1 GCA_031256155.1 Holophagales bacterium | reverse complement strand
TTAAGCTCTCCGCTAATGAATTTGCGCGATTTTCAGAGAGCTTCTTGTTGTGATCGGCGGCTCCGTTCCCATCACAGTGACCGGTAATAAATATAGCGCTGGGTTCAACTATGTTTTTGTATTTGACAGCCCAAGTTTTCACAATCGCCCTGTTTTCAAGAGTTTCAGCGTAACCATTAGTGGGGAAGTGAATCATCAGAGTCTCAATTTCAAACACTTTGACCTGAACTGGCACTTTTTCAATTTCGTGGGTTTCGCATTTGCACTCGACAGCCTCAAGTGCTTCAGTGGTTTCGCACTGGCACTTGGCGGCCTCGCATATTTCGCGAGTTTCGCATTTGCATTCGGATTCGGTAACTTCGCTGACTGGTTGCTCTGTCTCACTCACTTGGCGCTTGGTTTCAAGGACTGGTGCTTCGTTGTCAGATCGCTGAGTATTTATTAGCGGCGGTGGCGGCTTAACCGCTATTATTTCTTTTTTTGGCTCTTTTACCGGAGTTGCGCTCTTGCAGCCATCACGCCGTCCAAATCGAATGCCGCCCGCAATTACAACTTCCCAACTCGGAAAGTTGCCTTTGGCAAAGCTGTGCGGAGAACGATTTTTTACGTTACCCAGTAGGGCATCACCTGTATTGATAACATAGTCATGATAGTAGTCAGCGGGATCAACTTCCGGTGTGGTCAGGGCATAGGCGGCTTCGATTCCAACAAATGGCGTGATGCGGGTGCCTTTGTCAAACATGTACCTCGCATTGGCGCGTAGCCAGGGGCGCCAGTCCGAGCCTTCTGACCTTGTTCCGAGGCGATGCGAGGCCTTCATCCAATCATAGCGAACGTCAACACCAACCCCAAATTCAAAATCACTGCTGGTTTCAAATCTGAGCAAAGCGCCTGCTTGCAGTTGGTTTTTGTGCTTTAAATCTGAAAGTGCGCTGCGTCCACCAAAATCAAGCGGAACGTCGTTTTCAAATTTGTACCCCGCACTGAACAGAATTGACCCGAAAGGAAGACAAATGGGGTCTATGGAAAGCCTGATGGAAGGAGCCAATCTGGAGCTTGCCGAAAATGCAGCTGTTCCATCGGGTCCGGTCGCGTCATGGGAGTTGTATCCTATGAAGTTGGCGCCGATCTGAGCTTCAAAGGGCCATTTGGATTTTGGCTTCTCTACCTGAGATTGGCTTGCAACCAAACTGAAAGAAGCTGTGATAGAAACCAATAATAATGAGATGTGCGTCATGTGTTGCCTCCTGCAAAAAATAATACGCATGAATTTGTTTTAGACTTGACAAAAAAAAATGTCAATAAAAGCGAGCGCCTTTTTTCCTAAATATTTATTTACCTTTTAAGGTTCCCGAGCATGGTGAGATGATATCAAATCGCGTTTTTTATATACACAACTTGGTATAAAATGAAAGTGCGTACTCTATTGCGCTCTGCTTATTTACGATTAAAGATTATTAATAATCATGTTTACACTTCCATTGTCTAAGCTCATTGATGATCAGCGCCTTGTGCTACTGGCGGATAAAGTTGATCGTAGCCAGAGGCTTAGCTTTGAGGATGGCTTGCTGCTTTACGAGACGCCGGACCTCACAGGGCTTGGGGTACTGGCCGACCGCGCGAGAACAAAATTGCATGGTAAAAAGACCTACTTTGTTCAAAGCAGACGTATGTCTTATACAAATATCTGCTGTACGCGCTGCCAATTTTGCGCGTTTCATGCGAGTCCCGGTGACCAGAGAGGTTATGTAATTAATGCGGAAGACGTTATTGCCGAGTTGAAAAAACCGCAGAACCAACGCATATGCGAATTGCACATGGTTGGGGGCCACCATCCGAAACTCAAAATTGATTACTTTGAAAATCTGTTTCGCGCTATTAAAGGCCATTTCCCATACATACACCTGAAAGTATTTACCATGGTGGAAATTGACTTTTATGCCCGCAGTTCCAAGATATCCGTTGAAGAATTTCTGGCACGTTGTATCGCGGCTGGGTTGGAGAGTTGCCCGGGCGGCGGCGCTGAAATTTTTGACCCAGACATACGCAGACAGATTTGCGCTGGCAAAAAAGACGCTGAAGTGTGGCTGGATGCGGCCAGGGCCTGTCATAAAAAGGGGATACCCACAAATTGCACGATGTTGTACGGACACCTGGAAAATGCCTGCCACAAGGTTGACCATTTGCTACGACTACGGCAATTACAAGATGAAAGCTTGGCGCTGGGACATCCCGGATTCCTGGCCTATGTCCCGCTGGCCTATCAGACTGAAGACAACGAACTGAATAGGGCGCACAAAATTCCAAAGACCACCGGTGCTCAGGATTTACGCGAGATAGCTGTAGCGCGTCTGCTGTTGGACAATATCCCGCACATCAAAGCATACTGGGTGATGATAACACCAGGATTGGCTCAGATTGCCCTATCCTATGGGGCTGACGATCTGGATGGAACCGTGATAGAAGAAGAAATAGCCCACCTGGCAGGCGCTAAGACCCCTCAGGGGCTAACGATTGAATATTTGCACAGATTGGTCACAGAGGCTGGCTTTGAAGCGATTGAGAGAGACCATTTGTACCGTGATCGCTGTTAGAGCAGTTTATAGTCGTTTTACTTGTGGAGCATAACAATGCTCCACAAGTAAAATGCGCGGATGCGCGAGACTGCGCCGTATAGCGGTTTAACTTATTGTAGTTAAACCGCTATGACGGGATTCGCTTGCGAATCACGGCCGCTCATAGTCCATAGGCGAGCTTTGCTTGCCGTAAAGAGAGCATCACAAGCGCAAAATGCTCTGGTTTCTCGGGAATTGCGGCGAATCATGGCCTGCGGCGTTGGATGTGGAATACTCCCATCCTTCCTCTACATAGAGGTCTTTGTATTTAACATAGCGCTGCCAAATATTTTTCGTGAGTTCTATCTGAGTTTGATTGAGTTCCCTCTTAACCACTGCAGGCCAGCCCGCTATCAGTGTGTGGGGCGGGGCTTTGAAGCCCTCCTTGATTAAAGAACCAGCTGCGACAAGGCAACCTTCGCCAATTTCGGCTCCATCCATGATTGTACAGCTCATACCCACCAAGGTACCCTTGCGGATAGTGCAACCGTGGAGCATTACATTGTGGGCCACGCTGACCTCGTCTTCTATCAGTAGAGGCCATTCGCCATTGGTCACATGCAGACAGCATTTGTCCTGAATGTTTACACGGGAGCCTATCTCAATCCAATTCACATCCCCGCGTATTACGCACTGGAACCAGATGCCGGTATCATCTCCGACAGACACATCCCCAAGTACAGTGGCATCCGGTGTAATAAGTACTTTTTGACCAATCTTTGGTACCATACCTTGAAAAATTTGAATCATTGACGCACCTCGCCTAGAGCAGTTTATAGCAATTCCATGTGAAATGGCACATTTCACATGGAATTGCTATAGCGGTTTAATTTTTCGTAGTTATAGCCAACGCCCTTGACAAACTGTACAAATATAGCAATTTGCGCTTTCATAGTCCATAGGCGG
>JAIRRD010000266.1 GCA_031256155.1 Holophagales bacterium | reverse complement strand
AGAATCCTCCAACATGCAATAAGACTTAGGGATAATGCCAAAAAACTATCCTCGAAAGACACTTCAGCCTTTACCCTTCCCTACGATACAGTATGGGTGGTTTTTGATAGAGACGATACAACTCAAGAACACCTTGATTCAGTTTGGAATGACGCAAGGAGTGAAAAAATCAATGTGGCTTTTTCGCAACCTTGTTTTGAGTTGTGGCTATTATTACATTATTTTTATTCAGAGAAGGAATGCTCTGCTTGTAAAGAAGTAGGAAAAGAATTACTAAAACATGATTCAAAATATTCCAAGTCTAGCACTTTTGCTGAGTATATGCCCAATATCGCAGATGCCATAAAGAATTCCCAGAGACTGCACAAATTCGCGGAAGAACAAGACATTAAGGCAAAATCGTACACGACAGTTTACAAACTTATCGAAGAACTGCGGAAATACGCAGACTGACTGTTGAGTTGTGAATTACCCGATTTTCGGCCTGAGCCGCGAGATGGTTGCTTCTGGCGGCTCCTCAAGAATCCCAGTTTCTGGGTATGCCTGATTGATGCTCTGGGCGACATGCTTTTCCCTAACCTTGGCATAAAACCTCTCCAACATCTTAAATACTAGTGCCCATCTGCTTGTGACATGGTAGAGGTAGTTGGTTCGACTCCAATCGCGTCCACCAATGTTTGCAAGCAGTTGCGGGAATTCAATGATGAAAACAACTGCAATTGCTTGTTTTTTATCTTATGATCTAATGCTGTGGGGCTTTTGTGACTTGCTAATACGGCTCCATTAAAATCAAGTTTTGTATGCTTCCCTGTCACCTGTTAATCTAAGAATTCTTTAGTTTTGTGAGGGCTTGATGTCCATAACAGTCAAATTGTCCGATGCCACAGAGCGCAATTTGGATGCGGGGGCCACCGGACGGGATTTAGCAAACAGTATTAGTGCTCGGCTGGGGGACGCTGCCCTTGCGATAAGAGTGGATGGCGCACTGGTGGATTTGAAAAACCCGCTGCCCGACGGAGCGTCAATTTTAATTATCACGAGCAAAGATCAGGAATCGCTCGAAATTGTTCGCCATTCATCAGCGCATCTACTGGCACAGGCTGTAAAGCGATTGTTCCCTGATGTAAAGATTGGCATTGGGCCTGCGATTGAGGATGGTTTTTACTATGACTTTTTAGTTGAAAAATCCTTTACGCCGGAGAATCTGGCTGAAATTGAGGCTGAAATGAAAGCTATTGCCGCTGAAGATATTCCGGTGATACGCGAAGAACTCACTCGGGATGAGGCTTTGGCTCGCTTTAGCTCCATAGGCGAACCATTAAAGGTTGAACTTATCAAGGAAATCACTAAGGGCGAAACAATTACGGTATATAAGCAGGGCGACTTCTATGATTTGTGCCGCGGCCCCCATGTCCCGGAAACAGGCAAGCTCAGGGCTTTCAAACTGCTGACCGCAGCGGCGGCATATTGGAGAGGCGATGAAAAGAATGCCTCAATGTGCAGAATCTACGGCACTGCTTTTAACACTCAGAAAGAATTGAACGAACACTTAAAGCACCTTGAAGAAGCCAAAAACAGAGACCACAGAAAACTAGGCAAAGACCTGGGGTTATTCAGTTTTCACACTGAAGCTCCGGCCAGTCCCTTCTTTCATCCAAAGGGCACGATTGTTTACAATGAGCTGCTGAATTTTATACGTGAGCAGTATTCTGCCGAGGGTTACAGAGAGGTCATCACTCCACAGATGCTTGATGTTTCCATGTGGAAGACCAGCGGTCACTACGATAACTTCCATGACAGCATGTTCTTTACAGAGTTGGATGAAAGGTTGTTTGCTCTGAAACCAATGAATTGCCCCGGCCACTGCTTGATTTACGCTGCTGATCGCCATAGTTATCGTGAATTGCCAATACGCATGGCTGATTTCGGCAGGTTGCACCGCTATGAGCGATCAGGCGTAAGTCATGGCTTGACGCGTGTGCGGACTTTTTGCCAGGATGACGGCCATATATATTGCACACCTGATCAGATGAAAGACGAGATGTCCAAACTGCTTCGCTTCGTCCAGAAAGTCTATGACGTTTTCGGCTTTAAAGAAGTTCGCGTCGCATTGGCCACAAGGCCAGAAAAACGATTAGGCAGCGATGAAATCTGGGATCACTCTGAAAGGGCATTGGCCGAAGCCCTGAGTGAAGCTAATTTTGAATTCTACATCAATCGTGGCGAGGGCGCTTTCTACGGGCCAAAGGTCGAGTTTCAGGTATTGGATGCCCTGCGTCGGCCATGGCAGTTGGGCACATTACAAGTAGATTACTCAATGCCGAAGCGCTTTGGTTTGATATACGTAAAGCCCGACAACACTGAAGCCACACCTATCATGCTGCACAGGGCCATATTGGGAAGTCTTGAACGTTTCATGGGTATTTTAATAGAACACTGCGGCGGTGCTTTTCCAACCTGGCTGGCACCTGTTCAGGCAATCATTTTGCCCATCACCGACAGAGTTCACGATTACGCTTATGACGTAAAGAAGCGCTCATACGAACTTGGTTTGCGCTGTGAGTTGGACCTGAGAAACGAAAAAGTGAATGCTAAAATCAGAGATGCTCAAATGCAGAAGATTCCTTATATGCTGGTCATTGGCGATAGAGAAGCAGCGGACAAAACAGTCTCGGTCAGACATCGGAGTGCCGGTGATAAAGGTGTCAAGCCCTTTGAAGTCTTTTTTGAGGAATTGCTGTCAGAAGCAAAACAGCGATTATGATAATTTTTTTCTTTTCAATTCAGACGTTTCATTGTTAATATTGTTATTCTTGTATCGGGAGGGTATCTATTAAGTCCACAGAAACTCGCATTAACGACGGCATCCGAGCGGCAGAAGTGCGTGTCATTGACGAAGATGGCAAACAGCTCGGAATACTAAGCCCCGCAGCAGCAGTCAAAATTGCATCTGAAAAGGGTTTGGATTTGGTGGAAGTTTCCCCCGCCGCCAATCCACCGGTTTGCCGGATTATGGATTACGGCAAATACAAGTTTATGGAAGCCAAGCGGGAACATGCCGCCCGCGCAAAACAAAAAATCATTGTAGTCAAGGAAGTCAAGTTCAGGCCCCGCACTGACGACCACGACTTTGATTTCAAGGTCAAGCATATCCTCCGTTTCCTTGGCGATGGGGACAAAGTAAAGATTGTCGTCATGTTCCGTGGACGCGAAGTAGTTCACAGAGACATTGGCTTCAAAATCATCGAGGAAGTTCTTGGGCGTGTAGCTGATGTCTGTGTTGTTGAAAAATCAGCCAGTATTGAAGGACGTGATATGCATGCTATAATTGCCCCTCGCCCCGCAGATCAGAAAAAGGCGAAAACACCTAAAGCTGAATCCGAAATTGCCGCGACATAATCAACAAATTCAGTCATAAAGAGGTTTTATCATGCTGAAGCTCAAAACACACAAAGGTGCCGCCAAGCGGTTCAAAAAAACAGGAAGCGGTGCTTTCAAGCGCGGTTGCTCTCATCAGCGCCACATCCTGACAAAGAAAGCCAACAAGCGCAAGCGTCAGTTAGATATGGGACGCATGGTTGCCAAAGCCGATCTGGGTCGTGTCAACGACATGCTTCCATACGCCTGACACAAACAGGGACAAAATTGTCCTGTAATTCTTTCAACCGGTGACTTGTCACCCCCGACGTGGCTCCATAAAAGCTCCGCGAGCTGCCACAAGGAAAGGAAATAAAAAATGACTCGTGTAAAACGTGGGTTCAAACGCGTTCAGCGCCGCAAGCGAATGTTAAAATTCGCCAAAGGTTTTTACGGAGCCAAGTCCAGGCTTTACCGTTCAGCCAAAGAAGCTGTTGACCGAGCTTTGAAGTATGCTTACAAAGGCCGCAAGATTCGCAAGCGTGATTTCAGGAGCCTTTGGATAGTCCGCATCAACGCGGCCTGCGGGCTGAACGGTCTGAGCTACAGCCGCTTCATGGGCGGCCTCAAAAAGGCCGGTGTCCTGCTCGACCGCAAGATATTGGCCGACATAGCC
>JAIRRD010000219.1 GCA_031256155.1 Holophagales bacterium | reverse complement strand
TAGCAATTTTCCTTGTAGTTTTCGGCTGCGCCTTCCGTTTCGTTCCCCGCCTATGGCGGCTCTCTACACTCTCGACGCAGCCTCTGCACTCCGTGCAATTCCCAAGGGGAATGGCTATAAAACAACCTTTGCAAATACTTGAAAAACTATGTTCAAGTTTTACCGTAGACAAATTATTCGAAATGAGCTAACATTGATTATACGCAATCTAACTGATCAAGAACAATGTTAAGATTTATTTTTGTGGGTATATTTGTGGGTATGCCATTTTTTCATCGCTGGTAAATTGTTGATTCTACCTATGATACAAATTCAGTTCAATGTCCACCACCCCATTGGATAGTCCAAAGAAATCCAACTTGCCACCGGGGTTGGTAAAACGCGCCTTATGGCGGCATGCATAGCTTACTTGCCTACTTGCACCGCACCATCGGTGAGGTTGTCAACAGTGACCTGTATTCCGTCCATAGGCCTTTTGGTATTAAACTTCAGCCATCAGTTCAATCTCAATCATTGCGCCCCTTGGCAGTGCGGCAACCTGAACTGTGCTTCTGGCTGGTTTTGCGTCTCTTAGATGCTGTTCGTACACTGAATTGAACGCGCTGAAATCGCTCAAGTTGGTCATAAAAACAGTGGTTTTAATAACACTGTTCCAGGACGCACCGGCTTCGGCCAGAACCGCATCCAGATTTTTCAGAACCTGGCGGGTTTGTTCTTCAATACCGCCTTTGACAATATCCATTGTCTGCGGGTCAAGCGGAATTTGTCCCGCTGTAAAAAGTATGTTTCCGACAACCTTAGCTTGGCTGTATGGGCCAATTGCTGCTGGCGCAGCGGATGTTTGGATTGTTTTCATAAAGTCTCCTATAAGCTGCTTTTTTGAAAGCAACAACGCCTTAACTGTTGGATGCTGGCCCTGACCATCGCCGTCGCTTATGCCGCCACTGGCGGTGGGAGTATGAGCTTATTCGCGGCGGCAATGGGGTTTGAAAGGGGCTTGTCGTTTCTGATTCGGCGCCTTCATCTTCTATCGCGCCAACGCCATCTTCTATTTGCCTCTGTACTACTTGAGCTGTTCTATGCATAAGTGCGGCCAGACAAAGGCTGGCTTCAATGCGGGCGTGTGGCAAGGGGCCGAGTTGAACAAAAACCAATGGATCTGGGGAAATGGCTCTTGGAATAATCACATATGGTAAGGGATTTGGAAGTGCGTCAAATTTTTCCGCCGGAACCCGGAGCCAGGGTTCCATAACGTCCTTTTTGCTTGTGACAAGCTCCCACACTGTAACTGCTTTTTTGGGGCGCCCGCGTTTGCGCGGGACTGGTTCGGGAGAATCTGCCGCTGATAAGGTATGAAGCGAAGCTAAAATGTCTTCCTTTGTTCTTCCACGCAAATCAAACAAAATCCATGGGTCGCGGTCTAAGACTTCTGCCATAACATAACAAACCGCCGCTACGTGTTTGCAGGGGTTTGCCCAGTCGGGGCATGTGCAGTGCGTCTGCAATTCCTTGGGCACTCTTGGGTAAAGGCTGGCACCGGATTCACGGAATATTTCATCTAACCCTTTAGGCATTTCGCCAGCCAGCAAACTTGCAACAAATCGGCTTTCAAGCGTAATACGCTCTATGGCTCTCTCCCATTGGGTCTGAGTGAGTGCCGGAAGGGCTAGTGTGACTTCGTATGTCTTGCGTCCATGAACTTTTGCTTGGATCATCCCCGGATGGACATTGAAATGACTTACAACGCCATCTTCAGCGTATTTTTTGCCGCGATGAAGTCGAAACTCGTAGTCATCCCCCAAATGTTCAAGAGCACTTATCCAAAGCCGCCCCCACCATGTCGTTCCAAACCGTTCACTGGAATGAATCATGGAACCGCCTCTTCGGTGATAGTTTCGTCTTCAAACATAAGGTCCACATCTTTGTCAAGCGCAACCAACTGGCGCAGCGCTTCGTCGTCAAGCTCTGTGAGCCAGCCTTCTCCGCTCCCTACGACGCGATCTGCCAAATCGCGCTTAGATTCAAGAATGGCGTCAATTTTTTCTTCCAATGTACCCATAGCTATCAGTTTGTGTACTTGCACGTTGCGTGTCTGGCCGATTCTGTAAGTTCTGTCCGTGGCTTGATCTTCAACAGCGGGATTCCACCATCTGTCAAAGTGGAATACATGCGTTGCGGCAGTCAGGTTTAATCCAACGCCGCCGGCTTTCAGACTGAGTAGCATGATCGGCGGTGCAGATGCTTCTTCCTGGAAAGCGCGAACCATTTCATCCCGCTGCTCTTTGGTGGTGCCACCGTGCAGGAATGGCGGTTCAAATCCCAGGAGGTCTTTCAAGTGAATCTGGAGTCGGTCGCCCATCTCTCTAAACTGGGTGAATATCAGTGCTCTGTCCTTTGAAGCAATGACTTCTTCCAGCATGTCCGTGAGGCGTTCCAATTTTCCTGACCTGCCTTTATATGGCCCGGCCTGCTTCAAGAACTGGCTTGGGTGGTTGCAAATTTGTTTGAGATGGGTTAAAAGCGCCAGTATCTGTCCGCGACGCTCTATGCCTGTTTTGGCTGACGCCAGGTCTTTTTCCATTTGATCCACACGGGCCTGATACAACAGAGCCTGTTCCCGAGTCAGTTGAGTGAATACCTTCATTTCTTGCTTTTCTGGAAGGTCCTGAATGATAGATTTGTCTGTCTTTAAACGCCTGAGAATAAAGGGTTCCGCTCTTGCGCGAAGCTCGGCGGCTGCATTGGGGTCGCGATATTTTTCAATTGGTGTGGAGAAATGCTCTTTAAAATGCGATTCGGTGCCTAAGTAGGCGGGAAGTGCAAAGGACATAATGGACCAAAACTCTGTAAGCCGGTTTTCTACAGGCGTGCCTGTGAGAGCAAGTTTGAATGGGGCGCGAATCCGCCTAACAGATTTGGCTTGCGCGGAGCTGCTGTTTTTAATTGCCTGGGCCTCATCCACAACCACCATTCCCCATAAGCGGTCGGCAAAAATGCTTTCTTCGCGCCGCGCAACACCATATGTAGTCAATACAACGGTATGAGGCGCAAATTGTTTTGGCAGGTTCTGTCTGTTGTTTCCGTGGTGGACAAAAAAAGGCAGATCGGGGGCAAACCGCTTGATTTCGCGCTCCCAGTTACCCAATAGGGATGTGGGGCAAATTAACAATGTCGGTGGGCCAAGGCTGGGATTTTCGTGTTGTCTGTGCAGTAATAGGGACAATACTTCTATGGTTTTGCCCAACCCCATGTCATCCGCAAGAACACCGCCAAGTCCGAGGCGGGACAGACCTTCAAGCCACGCTAGCCCGCGCAGTTGATAAGCTCGCAATTGGCCTCTGAACCCATGCGGCTGTACTATGGGCTTGTCAGGCAAGTTTTTAAGTTCTGCAAGTGCAGCCCCAAAATCACCGGCTACTTCCACTTCAATCGTCTCGCTTACTCCAGGAATCCTGGCTGTGCCGGTCAAAGCGGCGGCCAATGCCTCACCCTTCATCATACTCTCAAAACCAGCGCCGCGGCTGGCTTGAATGACTTGTGTTATCTGCTTGAGTGTTGCTGGGTCCAAAGCGACCCACTTTCCTTTCCAAACAACCAGAGGGTGTTTGAGGCTGGCCATCTGAGCAAAGTCGTCTATTTCCAGCTTGTCGTCCCCAAGCATCAAGGACCAATCAGCGGATACGGAACCTTCTAAACCTGATTGAATACCTTCAACATTTTGGCCGCTATCCAACTTTCTTGCGCCAAGTCTGACTTTAGCTCGGAGTCTGCGTGCGCCGCCAAATTCCGCCATCTCCTCTGGCAGATGTACTAAGAAACCAGCCTCTTTAAGCTGAGAGGCACCTCTGGTCAAAAATACCCATGCTTCAGTTGGGAGAAGTTTCAGGTCACAGGGGTTCTGACCTGCCAGTGCGCCCTGCAGGGGCTGAAAAAATGGAACAGCACGAGCCAGGCCACGTAATAATATTTTACGGGCTTCTATGACTTCAGGTTCTGTAGAGGCTGTTTCAAACAAATTGGCGGCACTGACCTCATCGCCATCCAGGGTTTTCAACCCTACATATAGTGTCCAACCTTCTTCTGAATGTTTGTCAGCCTCT
>JAIRRD010000102.1 GCA_031256155.1 Holophagales bacterium | reverse complement strand
GCCGCCGCTCAGGAATTGAAAACCCGCCTGGACGCTGTTTCGCTCAGTGTCTCCAAAAAAGCAGGGGAAAACGGCCAGCTTTTTGGTTCAGTCACAAATGGTGATGTGGCGGAAATTTTAAAAACAAAAGGCTTTGAAATTGACCGTCATTCAATTTCGCTGCCTCACGTCAAAGCCGTTGGCGTTTATGATGTGGAAATTCGTCTGTACACAAATGTTCAAGCCAAGTTACAATTGACTGTAACCGCTCAAACGGCTGAATAATTTTTTCATTACACTAACGTGGGACACTTTGCGCTGGAAATACCCAAGCCTTTTCCCCACTAAAAACATAAGGAACTACAAATGGCAAAAAACGCTTCCAAACCCGAGGCAGTTGGCATTCCGGAACTGGCTGCCATATTGGCTGACAAACACGACCTGACTAAAGCCAACGCTAAAACGATACTTGACAGTTTGCGTGACCAAATTGTTTCATCAATTCTGGCAGGCAAGCGTGTTGGTCTCTTTGGTCTCGGCACTTTTGAAGTCAGGGACACCAAGGAAAAAATGGGCCGCAACCCCAAGACAGGTGAACAAATCAGGATTCCCGCTGGTCGCAAGGTTGTATTCAAGGCTTCCAAGAGCATCAAAGATCAGATGTAATTCTGTCCTTGTTTAAAGCCCTGCATTGCTCAATTTTCATTGCAATGCCGGGCTTTTTTGTATGAGACGCAGATATGAACGAATGTGTTATGGAGTAAAAAATGTCTAAGAGAACAATCATTGAACCATTTCGTATCAAATCAGTCGAGCCAATAAAGGTTAATACGCGTGAAGAGCGCGTCAACTTATTGGAAACCGCCAAACTGAATGTTTTTAAACTCAGGGCGGAAGATGTTCTGCTGGATTGGCTGACCGACAGCGGCACAGGCGCTATGTCCAGCGCTCAGTGGGCGGCAATCATGCTCGGTGATGAAAGCTATGCCGGTGCTAAGAGTTTTTACAAACTGAAAGAAGTTCTGGCAGACGTAACCGGCATGGAGCATTTCATCCCCACACACCAGGGCCGCGCCGCCGAAAAAGTTCTGTTTGGGGCTGTGTGTAAAAAGGGCGACATCATCCCCAATAACTGCCACTTCGACACAACACGCGGTAATCTGGAATTTCTTGAGGTCGAAGCCGTTGACCTGGTAATTAAAGAGGGACTCCAGCCCAGCACCATTCACCCATTCAAGGGCAATATAGACTTGGAGCGCGTGGAAGAACTGCTCAAAAAAGAAAGCGGACGCATACCATTTGGGATGATTACCATCACCAATAACACCGGTGGTGGACAGCCGGTTTCAATGGCCAATATCCGCGAATACAGCCAACTGCTCAAAAAATACAACAAACCACTTATTATGGATGTCTGCCGTTTTGCTGAAAACGCCATGTTCATAAAAATGCGTGAACCGGGCTATGAGCAAAAGTCTATAAAAGAAATTTGTCGAGAAACCTTCAGCTACGCCGATGGTGCCACTATGAGTGCTAAAAAAGACGGAATGGTCAACATCGGTGGTTTTATTGTTCTCAGGACTGATCAATGGCTGGATAATGTGCGCGAAATGTTGATACTCTCTGAGGGTTTCATCACCTATGGCGGCATGGCCGGACGCGATCTGGAAGCTCTGGCCGTGGGACTCCAGGAAGGTATGGACGAAGACTATCTCAGGTATCGGCTCCGTACTGCCGAGTACTTGGGCGAAAGGTTGGAAGCTGTAGGCATTGATTTTGTCAAACCCACTGGCGGTCATGCCGTTTATATTGACGCCAAGAGCGTTTTACCAGATATGCCGATTGAACAATATCCCGCCTGGTCGCTCTGCAACGCTCTCTACATTGAAGGCGGTATCCGCAGCGTAGAAATCGGGTCTGTCATGTTTGGCAAGCGTTTGCCAGATGGTACTGAAACCTATCATAGCATGGAACTGGTTCGTCTGGCATTCCCGCGCAGAATGTACACACAAAGCCACTTTGATTTTGCAGCGGAAACCATAGCGGAACTAAAAGCCAACGCAAAAAAAATACGCGGCGTCCGCATAACCAAGCAAGCTCAATTTCTGCGACACTTCACAGCGGAATTTAACTGGGTATAGTTATATACCAGTCGACTATATAGCGGTTTAACTTTTCGTAGTTAAACCGCTATGCTGGGATTCGCCTGCGAATCACGGCCGCTCATAGTCCATAGGCGAGCTTGGCTCGCCGTAAATGGACTATGAAAGCGCAAATTGCTATAATGGCTGTGAAGTTAAATATATACTTAACTTTTAAAACTGGCTCATCTGCAAAATTTGCAGGTTTGCACTTGGCTCAATTTTCGATAGCCTCTTCGATTTTACGCTTGAAGCCATAGGGGTCAGAAACATAATAGAACTTCTGTCCAAGGATGCATATTGTTCCATAATTCAGCATTCTGCCGAGCCAGCTCTGTGTGACGGTTATGCCGCCCACCCCTTTTAATAATGCGTCCATTTTTTTTACACCGATCTTGCAAACAACACGTTTGTTCGTTATCACGAATTCATTGCTGTAATATGAAAAAATTATCCAAAACAATGGAGATATTGCTAGAATAATCAATAGAAACAAGAATGGCCATAAGGTGGACGATGTAGTATTATACGTTGCCGAAAAACCCTGCTGCTTCAGTTGCAGCAGTATCACTTCCGCAATAGCCAATAGTGCGAACAATTTAATTATTATTTTGAGAGAAATGTAAAACAACGCGATGCTCCAGCCCGCAATGTACATTTTGTGGATGCGTGCTTTATACAAAATTTGTTCATCGTTCGCCATGACTTTTTGAACAT
>JAIRRD010000227.1 GCA_031256155.1 Holophagales bacterium | reverse complement strand
TTGTTCAATCTATAGTATAACCTATTGCTTATAGACAGGCTTTAACCGCCTATAAGCAATACAAATTTTACTAATATAGCGCGAATGACGACTGAGATCGTAGCTGGGGGTGTCGGGGGCGAAATTACCTCACAAATAAGCCTCCGGCTTTGCCGGAGGCTTATGACTGGTGGATTGGGTTCTATTTTGAAATCTTTGTAGCTTTGACAACGCGCTTCCCGCCGCTTTGGGTGAGTACACCTTCAATACGGAAGTTGGAACCTGCTGAATCTGCTGTTATTAAATCTATGCCAGGTGTCCATTGGTCATAATTCACCCAATAGTAAATGCAGCAACAGCCGTAACCGTTGCCGATTTCGAATTGATTATTTGCGGGATCCCAGTTAGCCATGCGGCCATACACACACCAGCCGCCCACCATTCCTGCATTTGGGTCATAGAAATGGCAATAGACTGTTTGAGCATGCATCACACCGTCAGACACAGGGCCTGACGCTACTACTTGTCCGCCGTTTAGTGGCGTGCCATCAAGTTTTGCCTTGCTGTAATCAACAATGTACTTGCCACACAGGAATGTCTTGTTCTGACTGTTATGTTCCGACATCGGCCCTTGGGCAGTATAGCTTGTCTGCATGTGGGTATTTCCATGCTTTAACAAACAGGATGCAAGTATCTTGTCACCATCTACGAAATTACCAAATACTTTAATTGCATCGCCGATATCGTAATTTGCTATGCTGGCATTTTCATCAACAACCACTGTTGTTTCGCCAACAACCAAGGCACCGTTTGCGAGGTCAATGAAATCAATATTCCCTCGGAGAATGGAGTTGGTAGTGAGGCTCGCGCATCTGAATTCGTTACCATTGACCAATTCGCCTTCAGCCTCAATAGTCATGCCGACCTGCAAATCCCCCTTTGAAGACTGAATGCCGTCAATTTCGATCTTGGAACTAATGGCGAAAGTCAGGAGAACATCACCTATCATATTCCCTTGGGCATTTTTGGCGATAACACCCGCAATGCTTGTCACCTTGGGGGCAGAACTCGGATATACCGGATCAATTGGATTGTTGTCACTTGAACTGCAACTTTGAAACAATCCAATCACAAGACCAAACGATAAAATAACAAAAGGTTTTTTCATGGCAATATCCTCCACTAGTCAAGAATACAGAAAAGTCAATTTAAGTGCAATATCTATTTTAGAATAATTGGAAATTGCGGAACGCAATTTTGATATATGATTTTTTAATAAGAGATGGACACGTGAAAGAAACACTGAAAATTACCGGCATGACTTGCGCGGCCTGCTCGGCAAGGCTTGAAATTTTAGTCGGCAAGGTGGAAGGCGTAAAAAACTGCTCGGTAAATTTAGCCGCTGCGCGCATAGTTGTTGAGTTTGATTCTGCAAAAACAGATATTGATATTATCAGGAGAATAATCAAAAAGGCAGGGTATGGCTGTGCAGAAATGAGAGAGGACGCTACAGATAGCGAGCCGTTGAAAAAAAGTGAAACCAAAGTCCTGTTGGTTAAGTTTATCGTGGCGGCTGTGTTTGCCGCACCCCTCTTGTACATCGCTATGGGGCATATGCTGCCATTTGAATGGAGTTTGCCGCTACCGAAAATGCTCCATATGGAACACCATCCGGTCATTTTCGCTTTCATTCAAATCGCCCTACTGTTTCCGATTGTCATTGCAGGACGCCATTTTTATATCGTAGGGTTCCGCGCTATATGGCTTCGTTCCCCTAATATGGACAGCTTGATAGCTGTTGGGACATCGGCGGCGGTGTTGTACAGTCTCTATGCGTCATGCCGGATAACACAGGGACATTCTTCATTTGTGGAACACCTGTATTTTGAAACTGCAGGAGTAATAATCACGCTGGTGCTATTGGGTAAATTTCTGGAAGCCGTATCGAAAGGAAAGACAAGCGAAGCCATAAGAAGACTGATAAAACTCAGACCAAAGACGGCTGTAGTCATAAGAGATGATCGGGAGATGGAATTGTCTATCAGCGAAGTTATGGCGGGAGATACCATTATTGTCAAACCAGGCGGTCAGATTCCAGTTGACGGCGTTATCACTTATGGCGCGGCGGCTGTTGATGAATCTATGCTGACGGGCGAAAGTATGCCCATTGAAAAAAAGATCGGCGACTGTGTTTATGCCGCAAGCATTAACAAAAACGGACTGATTAAATTCAATGCCGCAAAGGTGGGTGCGGATACTCTGCTGGCTCAGGTTATCAAACTGGTTGAGGGCGCACAGGAAGACAAAGCACCTATAGCGCAAATGGCGGACACCGTCGCGGGAGTTTTTGTGCCGATTGTGTTCTGTATAGCTTTGGCCGCCTTCACAGTCTGGAGTATTGCAACAAGTGAGCCTGGTTTTGCGCTGATGATATTTATATCCGTACTCGTCATAGCATGTCCGTGTGCGCTTGGACTTGCCACACCCACAGCAATAATGGTCGCCACAGGCAAAGGTGCCGGAAACGGCATACTCATTAAGAACGGCGCGGCTCTGGAAACTGCGCACAAAATACAAACCATTGTCTTTGATAAAACGGGCACTCTAACCGAGGGCAAGCCCGAAGTTGCGGATGTTATAGCGTCAGATGGCATTGATAGACGACGGTTACTACAGCTCGCCGCGTCCGCTGAAAAAGGCAGCGAACACCCCATTGGTGAGGCTATCGTAAAGTGTGCGGAAAGTGAAAACCTGAATATCCTCTCGCCAATAGGCTTTGAAGCTCTTGTGGGTATGGGAGTTAGATGCAGTATAGAGGGACAGGAAATTATGATTGGGAATGTCAAACTGATGAATGAATATGGTATTTCTACGGACATTATGAATCCAGAGGTGATTCGCCTTGCAAATAGCGGCAAAACACCTGTGTACATTGCCATAGACAAGAAAATAGCCGGAATTATCGCCGTTGCTGATGTTGTAAAGAAAAACAGTGTGGACGCAGTAAAAAGACTTGCCGATATGGGTATTGAAGTAGTTATGATAACGGGTGACAACAGACGCACAGCGGAAGCAATAGCCATACAAGTCGGTATAACGCAAGTGCTATCAGAAGTCCTGCCAAAGGAGAAATTTAATGAAATCAAAAAAATGCAGGCAAAAGGCAAAATAGTCGCCATGGTCGGCGATGGCATCAACGACGCTCCGGCGCTTACACAGGCTAACGTGGGTATAGCAATTGGGAGTGGTACGGACGTTGCCTTGGAGTGCGCGGGTATAGTACTCATGCACAGCGATCCGGCAGGTGTTCCCGCCGCTATTGGCCTGTCAAAAGCCACAATTAGAAATATCAAACAAAATTTGTTTTGGGCTTTTGGTTACAATGTGGCAAGTATTCCCGTGGCGGCAGGTGTGTTGCATATTTTCGGCGGCCCGCTGCTGTCGCCCATAATAGCGGCTGCGGCTATGAGCTTATCAAGCCTGTCAGTGATTACAAACGCGCTGAGGCTAAAAAGAATTAATGTCTGACTTTAATTTATTGGATGTGACTTGGCAGCGCATTTCAAACTTGGTGACAGGATGCGATACATTTTTTCATTTTTCCTATTTCTCGTTTCCATTATTGCCGATGGTGCTGTGCCGAATAAGGCTGTGGTGTTTTTTTTTTTTTTTTTTCCGCCGATACACGCGCCCCCTCCCTCGCGCCCTTCCTTGACCCCGGCCCCTCCTTCCCCTCACCTTCCGCTTCATC